>NZ_SNUT01000004.1 GCF_012027615.1 Thermococcus sp. 21S7 | reverse complement strand
ATGGCCATCAAGAAGAAGTACGGCGAGGAGCTTGCAAAGAACGAGGTGCTCATAAAGGTCTGAGGTGATGAAGATGGACGCAGGCGCTCTGGCTTTCCTAGTCTTTGCTTGGGGCTCCATATTCATATTAATGTACTGGAGCATTACCAAGCTCCTGCACCATGAAAAGCAGCAAAAGGCTTAAAGCTCCCTTTTCTTTTACATTTAGGAGGTGCGGTTAATGAAAAGCGCAGAGATTCTGCGAGATGTTGCGCAGACGTTAGAGGATGTTGAAAAAAGGATAAACTCACTCAAAAACCTCTCAGATAAAAATAAACAGAAGGCCCTCAGGCTCATCCATGAGTCCCGCGAGAACTTCCTCAAGCTATCCGAAACCCTCGCCGTGGACAACGAAGAACTGGCCAACTTCTTCCTCAAAAGAGCGGTCAGACTGAAGAACAACACGACGGACAAATACATCGAGAAAATGGGGGAAAGGGAGTACATGAAGGACGTTACCGCGATGAACAAGTACTCCAAGGTTGCACCGTACGACTTCGCGGGTGAGGTCAAGGTTCTCCGCAGGGCGTACTTTGCATTCCTCGCGGGTATGGTCCCGTTCTATATCATCTCGGGCATATTCGGCCCGATGTACGCGTTCACCGCGCTGATACTGATAATCCCCACGCTCCTGGCGATGCTGAGTCTGAGGAAGAGGGGCAACCTCGGCCTGATGCTCTCGTTCGCCGTGATGCCCATCCCGATGGTCATGGGGGCGTTCTCGATAAGGTACGCAATCTACGCGTTCAACGATCCGACGGAGCTCTCAAGGATAGCGGAAGCTTTCGGCAGGAGCATATCGTTCGCCCAGGGGGTCGTAGCCGTTATAGGCGTTCTCGGAGCGGCCATACTGATCCTGCTCGGATACGCGAGCTACATGCTCTACAAGCACAGGCATGCGTTCCTATGAAAAAGCCCTCAGTAGAGGGCTTCGTTGCCCTTCTCCCCCGTTCTTATCCTCACTGCATCCTCCACAGGGAGGATGAATATCTTTCCATCTCCGGGTGTTCCGCTCCTCGCGTTCCTGACGATGACGTCTATTACCTTCTCCAGGTCTCTGTCCTTCACGACGATCTCAATCTTCATCTTCGGGAGGAGGTCGTAGGGCGGAACGCCTCCCTGAACGCCCCTCCCCTGCACGGGGTAAGCCGTCATGGGCACGATGCCTACCTGCTTGAGGGCGTTCTTCACGCGGTCGAAATCGTTTCCCCTAATAATCGCCTCAACCTTTTTCATGGCAACCACATAGATAGTTTGTCAAAACTTCAGAAAAGGCTTTCGAAACGAAACAAAAGGAAGATTCAGGAAATCTGGGCCAGAAACTTCCTCAGCCTTTTGGGTGAGATACGCGTTTTCTTGGCCAGCTCCTCAAGATCGGCACCCTTGAGGTCTTCGATGCTATGAATCCCTGCCCGCCGGAGCTTTGCCAGCGTTTTCGGCCCGATGCCCTTTATCCGCAGAAGGTCGCTCTCACCTGTGGGGGACTTCCTCTTCCCCCGCGCCAGGGACTTTCTGGATTTGCCCGAGCTGGGCCTCTTCACATTTCCGGGAGGTCTAACGGCCATCTCCTTGACGACCTCCGTGGCGTAGGCCCTCTCCGGAAGCTCCTCCCTCGGCCGTTCAACCGGCTCTTCGCCCCTTTCGGGCGGAACCTCCGGCGGTTCGACGTACTCCTGAACCTCCGGTGGACTCTCGCTCACGTAGCCGCCGACAAGCACAGGAGTGAATGGATTATCGCGCTCCTCAAGCCCCTTAAGGAGCCCAACGTCAAAGCTTCCGGTTTTGACGTACCTCACCAGCTCGTTGGCCAGCCTGTGAAAGTCCCCGCTGTGCACCAGAACCCGCCTCTTTCCGTACTCCCTCGCCTGACCGGTCGTTATAAGAAACTGCCAGTCGCTGGCTTCGAGTATCAGCAACTCCCTCGCGAGCTGTTCGAGGATTCTATCGGTGGTCCTGTCCCTTCCGTAGTACGCGCTCGCCAAGGCCACCATACGCTCCTCGGCGCTGTAGACGTGCCCCCACGTCCACTCGGTCTCCGCGTTCCACCACGTCGAGTGGTCCGCATTGGCCCCCCACGATCCCTCTGGGAGTTCAATCTCATACCTCTCGCCGGTGTAGCGGTCAAGGAACGCCGAAAGCGTCGTGGTGAATATTCCCCTCTCCGCCATCAGCTCAAGAACCCTGCCAAGCCATTTGACGCCCTCGAACCACCAGTGGCCGAAGAGCTCCGTGTCGTAGGGCGAAACGATTATGCCCTTCTCCCCGAACCTCTCCTCGAACTCACCCAGCAGCCTCTCCGCCAACGAGACGAAGTGCCTCGCGTGCTCCTCGACCCGCTCCAGGGCCTTCTCAGGGTCGTAGAACTCCTTCTCGCCGAGATCAACGTTTTTCCCTGTCACACGCCAGTACTGGCCGCCGCTCTTCTCGGCCTTCCTGTGGAACTCCCTGTACCAGAAGTCGCCGGGATAGCCGTAGTGCGCGCTCCAGACCTGGTGGCCGGTTTCCCGGTTGCGGGCGAAAACAGCCACCCGGGAACCCCTAATCCAGTAGGGCCTCAGCGTGCTCTTCTCTCCCTCGTAGAGCGGGATCTCGCCGTAGCCCTTCGTCACCGGGCCCTCATCGACCAGGTTGCTCTCCACAAAGAAGTACTCGATGCCGAACTCCTCCAGGAATTTTTCTATGCCCTGCCTCTCAACCTTCCTCCCGTCCGGCAGCTCCCACTCCCCCGCCGGCCTGTAGGCGCATTCGGGCAGCCATATTCCCCTCGGCCTCCTGCCGAAGTGCTTCTCGTAGGTCGCTATCCCGTTGGCGAGCTGGGCCCTTATCGCCTCGTCCCTGCCTAGGAGTGGCAGGTAGCCGTGCGTTGCCGCTGAGGTTATCACCTCGATGTATCCCGCGTCCTGGAACTCGCGGAACTTTCCTATGATGTCGCCGTTTATGGCCCTCCAGTAGTCGTAGACCTTCCTGAAGTGGTTCAGGGAGGCCCTAACTGCCCTCTCGTCGTACTTGCCCGATTTCAGGTCTTCCTCGGTGGTCTCAATCTTCCGGGTTAGGTACCTCTCGAACTCGGCCTTGATGTAGTCGTCGGCCAGCTGCTCGGCCAGGACGGGGGTTATGTTGATCACGAGCTGGAACCTCACCCCCGAGGAGCGGAGGCGCTCGAACTCCATGAGAAGGGGCAGGTAAGTTTCGCTCATGGCCTCGTAGAGCCATTCCTCCCCAAAGGGCCATTTGCCGTGCTTCCTAACGTAGGGGAGGTGGGTGTGGAGGACGAACGTGAAGTAGCCTTTCACTCTGTATCACCGAGGGTGTTATCGCACTTGGAGTATTTAACCTTATCCAGAACAGAGTTGGGCCCGTGAACACTTACGAACACCGGTTAGGTTTAAAGGGTGGAGGGACAATCCGTGAGGGGTGAGAGGATGAAGGAAGAGATGAGCAGCGTTGATATCCGCTACATCGTGAGGGAACTGCAGTCCCTGGTTGGCTCTCGCGTTGACAAGATTTACCACGACGGCGACGAGATTAGGATAAAGCTCAGGACGAAGGAGGGGAGGCAGGACTTAATCCTCCAGGCCGGGAAGCGCTTCCATGTGACGACGTACGTGAAGGAGGCGCCGAAGCAGCCGTCGAGCTTCACCATGCTCCTCAGGAAGCACCTCAGCGGCGGGTTCATAGATGCGATAGAACAGCACGGCTTCGACAGGGTAGTGAAGATTCGCGTTGGGGACTACACCCTCGTCGGCGAGCTATTCAGGAGGGGAAACGTGATACTCGTGGACGGGGAGAACAGAATCGTTGCGGCGTTACGCTACGAAGAGTACAAGGACAGGGCGATAAAGCCCAAGGCGGAATACCGGTATCCCCCAGCCAGGGAGAACCCGCTCGATGTAACGCGGGAGAGATTCATTGAGCTAATGCGTGAAAATGAGGAACTTGAGCTCGTGCGCGCCCTGGCGAGGAAGCTCAACATGGGCGGAATGTACGCGGAGGAGATTTCCATCAGGGCAGGATTTGACAAGACGACCCCGGTTAAGGAGCTGAGCGACGACGACCTGCTGAGGGTCTACGAGGCGATGATGAACACGTTCAACGATGAAGCGAGACCCAACATAGTCATCAAGGACGGAAACATGCACGACGTCGTTCCGATAGAGCTGAGAATCTACGAGGGATTCGAGAAGCGCTATTTTACCACCTTCAGCGAGGCCCTCGACGAGTACTTTGGAAAGATAACCCTGGAGAAGGCAAAGGTCGAGCAGACGAAGAGGCTTGAAGCCAAGAAGAGGCAGCTCCTCATGACGCTCAAGAAGCAGGAGGAGATGCTCAAGGGCTTCGAGGAGGGTGCGAAGGCCAACCAGGAGATAGGGGACCTGATCTACGCGAACTACGCCCTCATAGAGAGGCTTTTGGAGGAGTTCAGGAAAGCCACGGAGACCCTCGGCTGGGACGAGTTCAAGAGGAGGATAGAGGAAGGCAAGAAGGCCGGCAACAGGGTCGCGCTCATGGTGAAGGGAACCGACCCGAAGGAGAAGGCCGTCACGATAGAGCTTGAGGGGAAGAAGGTCAGGCTGTACCTCAACAGGAGCATAGGCGAGAACGCCGAACTCTACTACGAGAAGGCCAAGAAGTTCAGGCACAAATACGAGGGGGCGCTTAAGGCCTACGAGGACACGAAGAGGAAGCTTGGCGAGGTAGAGAGGCTCATCGAGGAGGAGCTCAAGAAGGAGCTCAGCGTTAAGAGGATAGAGAGGAGAAAGAAGAAGTGGTTCGAGAAGTTCCGCTGGTTCGTTTCGAGCGAGGGCTTCCTTGTTCTGGCCGGCAAAGACGCCGGCACCAACGAGATTCTCATAAAGAGGCACATGGACGATAACGACCTCTACTGCCACGCCGACGTTTACGGCGCCCCCCACGTCGTCATCAAGGACGGGGGGAAGGCCGGAGAAAAGACCGTCTTCGAGGCCTGCCAGTTCGCGGTTTCGATGAGCAAGGCATGGAGCAGGGGCGTTTACAGCGAGGACGCATACTGGGCGCATCCGAGCCAGGTCACCAAGCAGACGCCCAGCGGCGAGTACCTGGGCAAGGGGGCCTTCATGGTCTACGGCAAGAGAAACTGGCTCCACGGGCTTCCGCTCAAGCTCGCCGTCGGCGTAATCAACTACGAGGGCGAGGACTTCGTGGTCTGCGCGCCCATCGAGGCCATAAAAGCCCACACGGACCGGTACATCGTAATCCGGCCCGGCTCACTCAAGAAGAGCGAGCTGGTGAAGAAGATAAAGGGCATCCTCGAAAAGTGGGGATACAAGGTAAGGGAAGAGGACATCACCTCCGCCCTGCCGCCGGGGAACGGCGAGATAGCTGATGTCGTTGGCTAGACCAGCTCCTTTCCCGTTCCCGTCATCACCAGCTTGCCGTGCTTTACACCCTTGAGGCTCAGCAGCCTGTCCGCTATCTCCTTTATCCTGTTCGCTTTGCCCTTAACTATGACAACCTCCAGGCAGTTGTGCTCGTCCATGTGGACGTGAATGCTGGAGATTATCTCGCTCAGATAGTCGTGCTGGAGGTCGAGGAGTTCCTTGACCACCTCCGCCTCATCGTGGTTGTAGAGCATGGTTATCGTGCCGGCGACCTCACCCTCGCCCTGCTCCCACTCGTGCCGGACTATGAAGTCCCTCATCATGTCCCTTATTGCCTCGCTTCTGTTGACGTAGCCCTTCTCCTCGATTATACGGTCGAACCTTTCGAGCAGCTCATCCGGAACCGACACACCAAAGCGAATAATCTTCATGACACCACCGTATCATTTTTGGAGCCAATCGTTAAAAGCTTGACTTTTTCTTTTCACGGGCCCCCGCCTTTTGAGATGGGTGGGCATCTGGAAAATTAGCCTCCAGCGAAGAAAGCGGGATTATCCCATTCCCACGCCTGGTGTTTCACTGACCTCCTCCTAGCTGGGGGCGAGGTTCGGCTTAACCCCTCACCATTGACGGGAAGGAGGTCATGCGAAAGCCTTTTATTCGGGCCCGAGAAGGTAGCCCCATGGCGATGGAGGAACTCTACGCAATAGCCCAGAGGGAGCTCGCCAAGGACCTGGTGTTCGAGATAGACGAGGAGCCAGTGACTCTCTCCATACGGGGCGTTCTGCTGGCGAGAACCGACTCCAAAAGCTACAACTTCTCCTTCTTCGAGCTGAGCGAGGACGAATTCGTTCTCGCGGTTCAGATGAAGGGCTTCGTCGTCTACCTCGGCATCGAATCGGACGAGGAGCTGGAGGAAGAGGTCTATCCCGAACTCGTCAGGGCTCTCCTGGAGCACCTCACGCCGCAGATAGCCCTACTCATCACGAAAGCTGAGAAGGAGTACTCCGGCAGGGCCGACCTGCTCCTCGACGACGAGATGGGTCCTGACATGAAGGAGTTCTTCTACGGCCTCCTGGTCAAGCACAGGAAGGGAAAGCCGGTCTACGAGCAGACCGAAGTGGCCTAGCCGAGGAGTTCCACCAGGACAAGGGCGGCGAGCATAATTGCCAGCACCAGCATCGTCCTCTTCGTGTACAGCTTCGCGGCCCTCCGCTCGTAATAGCTCCTGGGAGAGACGTTAAGGACGTAGAGTCCAAGGAGGGAGCCGCTGAGAAGACCGAGGACGTTCTCAACGGTGAGGGCGAGGGAGCCCCTAAAAATCCCCCACCAGCCCATCGCAAGGGATATCCCAATCACAGTCGTCGGTGGAACGAGGGCGGCCGCGATTGAAACCCCTGCCAGAATCTCGGGGATTCTGCTCACTATGGCAACTATTCCGGCGTAACCGAGGATTAGGGCCAGGAATATGTAAACCAGGCCCGAGTCGCCGCGGACGAGTATCTCATGGGTTGGTTCGGGGGGCATTGAGCCCGCAAACCTGAGGGCCAGGGATACAAGGAAAGCGGACAGGAATATGACGCCGAGGAGTTTGAGAATGGAGGAAACGGCATCGAGGGCATCCCTGCCCCTGCCCATGACGATGTTGAGGGAGAAGCCGTAGAGCGGGCCGAGGATCGGTGAGAGAAGCATCGCGGAGATTATCATGACTATGCTGTCGTTGATGAGGCCGAAGAGGGCTATGATCGAGGCAACGGCACCGAGGGTGAGCTGAATCGGGTCGACCCGCGCCTGGTTGTTGGCGTTCTCGATGAGCCCCTCTATGGCCGCCAGGGTCCAGCGGCGCTTGAACTTTTTAAGGGACTTTACCGAGTTGGCGTACTTCACGGACTTCCCGCTGACGGGGGCCCAGGTTATCGATGAATGCCCCTTCCGCAGGTCAACAGCCTTCATCAGCTCATCGACGACGTCGTTAATCACGAAATCCGGCACGAGAGCGGTGAATTTGAGCGCCCTATGCTCGTTGCTCTGCACCTCCTCGGCGTAGAACTGAAGGCTCCACTTGGTCAGAACCTCCCTGACCTTCTCACCCTCGCCCTCGTCGCAGTAGATTTCCAGCCGAAGCATGGCCCATCGGAGGGACTACGGGCCCGGCACTAATAACCCTTGTGGAAACACTTCAGGATAATTTGAAGCGATTGTAAACCTTATAACCCTCTGCGACGTAGAGGGTAAGGGGGAACATGGCGGGCAAACTGATTGCTTCCGTTGCCGTTTCGGCGTTGCTCTCATCCCTCGCGTGGATAATCCTCCAGCTCAACCACCTCCTCGGAGTCCTCCTCTTTATCTCCGCGGTTATCGTACCCCCAGTGGTTTTCAGGAACTACTACAGCAAAAGGCCCCTCCGGCTGGCACCGTTTCTGGCGGCATCGCTCATCCTGATGCTCCTCTTAATGCCCCCTCCAGTCACGGGCCCGAACGTCGAGTTCGGCCTACACTTTGTTACGGACTGCCGGGGGAGAGAGGGCGTCACCTGGCCGCTGGGAGGTGGGGAGCTTACCTGCTCCTGCAACGAAACGGTTGCGTACTCAACGATTCTCGTCAGCGGGGCTGCCTGGAAGTCCGCAGGGGTCAGACTTCCCGTCCTCGGTCGTTCTGTGACCATATATGAGCCAAGAGGGAAGGCCGATAGTGCCTACCTCGGGGCCGTGGAACGCGTCGAATCGGAGGGCTACCTAGGGATTGTGGAGAACTACGGAACGTACTCTCGCATCATGAGAGACGCCCTCTTCGCTAAGGGCGAGGAATGTATATATCTGGCCGAAACAAGGATTCTCGGTGGAGGTATCGCCGTTATCTCGGCGCGGGGCCCCTGCAGGGGCGTCAAGGGGTTTGCGCTTCGCCGGCACGAGTACTACCTCTGGAACGCGAGCGAGCCGCCGATTTTTAGAGAATACCGCTTCAACTGGAGCCCAAGCGGGAGCGTCAGAGTCGGAAGGTTTCTGCCATCGGACTGGCCGGAGGAATGGGTGAGGAACACCTACAAAGCCATAGGAATCGAGCTCAAGGGAACCGGATACGTCAAGCGGATGGAGGGAAAAAGCGGGGACTGCAGGTGGTCCCTCTGGGTAAGGAATGAAGAGTCGCACTACGTTGCCCTTAATGGGAAGGAAATCCTCGTTTTAAGCGGAAAAACCGGAGAAGTGAAAAACTTGGCGGAGGAGATTTCACCCTGCGGGCTGAGGAACGGCCGGGAAGTTAGAGGGCCGGCGCCTGAGGAGGTGCTCAACGCCGTAATTGGGGAGCTCAACGGGAGCCTCGTCCTGAAACCCGCCGGAGAGCCTGCCCTCTGGGCCCTCGCTGGAAAGGAGTTTTTGACATCTGTGGGTGAGAAGAACGTCAGCGTGACCCTTCTCGTGTACGGAATTCGTGGACAGTGCGACTACGCCCGCTACCTGCTCGACACTTCCGACGGAAGAACGACCTCCATCTGTCTCGAACGCGGAGGATACTTCATCGCTGTGGCAGTTAAAGGGGAAGCCAAAGATGTACAATTCGTCTTATCGTCAATAAAGCAACCGAAAAGAACTTAAGGGAGACTGACTTCCATACTCCGATGTCCCATGGCTGTCAGGAGTGATCGTTTTTGGCTTTGAGGGGACGCCCTTGATTCCAGGGAAAGCGGTTAGGCGGGATTGTTTTTGGCGCTGAGCTGAACAGGGGGGCTTGTTTTTGGCCGCACAGTTCTGTCACTTAAACGCTCCGGTTTAGTCCTCACGCTCTTATTCCCTCACCCTTTGGGACTTCCCTTCTCGAACGGGTTAAAGGAGGTGCTGGAATGAAAGCCGTTCTGCCGGATTCGAAAATACCAAAGAGGTGGTACAACATACTGCCGGACCTTCCGGAGCCGTTAGCCCCGCCACTCGACCCGGAGACCGACGAGCCGATGGATCCGGAGAAGCTGCTGAGGATTTTCGCGGGGGAGCTCGTGAAGCAAGAGATGAGCACCGAGCGCTACATCGAGATTCCAAAGAAGGTCCGCGAGCTGTACGCCAAGATTGGAAGGCCAACGCCGATTTTCAGGGCGACAAACCTCGAAAAGGCCCTCGGGACGCCGGCGAGGATTTACTTCAAGTACGAGGGAGCAACCGTAACGGGAAGCCACAAGATAAACACCGCCCTGGCTCAGGCGTACTACGCGAAGGAGCAGGGGATAGAAAGGCTCGTGACCGAAACCGGTGCCGGCCAGTGGGGAACGGCTCTGAGTTTGGCAGGAGCGCTTTTAGGTCTCAAAGTTCGCGTTTACATGGCGAGGGCGAGTTACCAGCAGAAGCCCTACAGAAAGACGATAATGCGCCTCTACGGGGCTGAAATCTACCCGAGCCCAAGCGACAGGACTGAGATAGGAAGGAAGTTTCTCAGGGATGACCCGAACCACCCTGGCGGCCTTGGAATAGCGATAAGCGAGGCTATCGAAGATGTTCTCCGCGACGAAAAGGCCCGCTACGCCCTCGGGAGCGTTCTGAATCACGTGCTCATGCACCAGACGGTGATAGGCCTTGAGGCCATGGAGGGGATGAAGGAGTTCGAGGAGCCGGACGTTATAATCGGCTGCGTCGGCGGTGGAAGCAACTTCGCCGGCCTTGCCTACCCCTTCGTGAGGGACGTCCTGAGCGGAAAGGCCGACTACGAGTTCATAGCGGTCGAGCCAAGGGCGGCGCCGAGCATGACAAGGGGAGTTTACAGGTACGATTTCGGGGATTCCAGCGGCTACACTCCAAAGATGAAGATGCACACCCTCGGACACACATACTACGTCCCGCCGATTCACGCCGGAGGGCTCCGCTACCACGGGCTCGCTCCAACGCTGAGCGTCCTGATAAACCACGGAATAGTTAAGCCGGTGGCGTACCACCAGAATGAAGTCTTCCAAGCCGCGGAGCTGTTCACCAAAACCGAGGGCATAATCCCCGCCCCCGAAAGCGCCCACGCGATAAAAGGCGTCATAGACAGGGCACTAAAGGCGAAGGCGGAAGGGGAGGAGGAGGTGATACTCTTCAACCTCAGCGGCCACGGTCTTCTCGACCTCAAGGGATACGAAGATTATCTGGACGGAAGACTGGAGGACTACGAGCCGGACCACTTCCCGGCCCTCGGCTGACCCCTTTTCATTTTTTAGATGTAGCCGAGCCTCTTCGCGAGCTCCGCGTTGAGGAGCGATCCCCCGGCCGCCCCGCGGACGAGGTTATGGCCCGTAACCACGTACTTGAAGAATGAACCGCTCCCCTCCAGCCTCCCGACGGTCACAGTAAAACCCCGTCCCCTGTCCCTGTGGAGCCGCGGCTGGGGAACGTTGGTGTAGACGAGCGGCCTCTCGTAGCTTGGGAGGCCAAACTTCGCGAGGGGATCGAACGACTCGAAGGCCCCCCTGATTTCATCGGCACTTCCGCGCTCAAGCTCTATGAAGACTGCCTCGGTGTGCCCGTGCAGAACCGGGACGCGCGTCGCTATCGCGGACACCTCAAAGGGTGCCGGTTCTATCCCCTCCCCTCTCAAACGTCCGAGGATTTTCCTGCTCTCGGTCTCAATCTTCCACTCCTCACCGCGTATGAGTGGAACCACGTTGTCCTGTATAGCGAGGGCAGAGAGGCCCGAGAAGCCCGCGCCGCTGATGGCCTGCATCGTGGCCACGTGAACCCGTCCGATTCCAAACTCCATGAGCGGAGCGAGGGAGACGGTTAAGACCGCAGTGGAGCAGTTCGGGTTCGTAACTATGAAGCCGTCCCAGCCCCTCTTTTCACGCTGGGTCTCGATGAGCTTCAGATGCCCGGGGTTGACCTCAGGGACGAGTATGGGCACGTCCTCGTCGTAGCGGTGGGCCCTGGCGTTGGTGAAAACGGGAATTTCCTCGGCGAGCCTCTCCTCGACTTCCAGGGAGAGGGAAGCGGGCAGGGCGTTGAAGACGAGCCCCACGTCCGGGTCTTTGAGGAACTCCTTCAGGGAGACGACCTCGATGTCCCTGAACTCCTCTGGGGAGTCGTCAACGAGTTCGCCGTAGCGCCTTCCTGCCGAGCGCTCCGACGCGACCAGCTTCTCAAGCCTGAACCAGGGATGTCCCGCGAGGAGCCTCACGAAAGTCCTCCCGACCATGCCAGTTGCCCCAAGAACGGCGACGTTCATTGGAATCACCTACCAGACCGCCCCAATTCCGGCTTTCGTAACGTAAACCTCCGAATCGACTCCCATCTCGGCAAGGGTCTCTGCAACCGCCATCCCTATCTCCTCTGGATTATCCCCCAGAGCGAACACCGCAGGACCCGAGCCAGAGACCGAGAGCCCATAGGCGCCGGCTTCAAGCGCGGCTTTCCTGACCCCATCGTACCAGGGCATGAGCTTCCTTCTGTACGGCAGGGCTATCGGGTCGTCCAGGAGTCTGCCCACGGCGGGTAAATCGCGCTCTTTCAAAGCTAGAACAAGGGAGCTGGCGAGCGAAAGGGCTCTAACAGCGCACCCCAGTGGAATCCTCTCGGGGAGAACTGCCCTGGCCTCCCTGGTTGGAATCTCAAGCAGGGGAAGAACAACGACGATGTCAAAATTCACGGGGATCCTCCAGACCCGAAGGGGCCCGGTCGACTCTATAACAGTGAAATCGCCGTAGTATGCGGGAACAACGTTGTCACCGTGAGCGCTACCCGAGGCGTACCTCTCCCCCTCCATCGCCGCCCGGAGTATGAGGTCTTCATCCTCGACGCCGAGAACCTTGGCCACCGCCAGTGCCCCAGCCAGGGACGAGGCCCCGGAGCTTCCGAGGCCGCCCCCTGGCCGTATCCCCTTCCGAAGCTCCATCCTGAGGGCAACCTCTTCCCCCAGGAGCGAGGCGAGGGCCTTCGCTGAGACGAGCGCAACGTTTCTTCCATCGGAGGGAACATCGAAGCCCTTAACCCTCACCTCCCACTCGTCGGATTCCCTGAAGGTCAGCTCATCGTAGGGCTCTCCTATGCCGACTCCGAATACATCGAAACCAGGTCCAAAGTTCGCTATGGTCGCATGGACTCGAAGGCGCATCACACCACCACCGGGAATGCGAGTTTCCTCGTGCCCATGAGGGCCCAGTGAAGGGAGTTTAGGAAGCCTCCGAGGGAGGAGCGCTCCACCCAGAACGAAACCACCCTGACGCCGTCAAGCTCGAAGGTCTCGCCTTCGTAGCCATGAACCGCGTCGGCGCCGACGACCGAGACCCGGAAGAGTCCGCCCTCCCTGGTGTGGGCGATGATCGGCGTCCCCGAGTCGGTGTCACCCACGACGGTGGAGAAGGCCCAGTCGTCAGTCCTGCCGAGGAGCAGCGGAACTTCAAACTCGGTGGCCCGGGGATGCAGCGCCCTCATGCCGAGGAGTGAGGCTACCCTCGCCCTCTCCCTTGAGACGAAGGGTACAGGGCGGGCGAAGGGAACCCTCCTCGGATCGGCGGTGTAGATTCCATCGACGTCGCCCATGATGAGAACGGCATCCGCACCTATCGCCTCCCCGAGGACGGAGGCGGTGTAGTCGCTCCCATTCCTCCCAAGGGTCGTCCTGAGGTCGAGGTGGCCGCCGATGAAGCCCGGAACAACCGCTACAAAACCCTCCTCAACGGCCTCCCTCACCGGGGCGCTCCGGGAGAGGGTCTCCCTGAAGTTGACCCCCGCGTTCCCGAAGTTGCCGTCGGTCGCTATGACCTCCCAGGGGTCGAAGAGCACAACCGGAATTCCCCTCGACGAGAGGGCCTCGGCGAAGGCCCTTGCCGACAGCAGTTCGCCGAAGGAAACCACGTGGTCACGGAACGCCCTTAAACTCGGGAAGGAGTCCCTCGACTCAACCGATTTCCTCAGCTCCCGGAGGAGGGGCGAAAAGATTGAGGGGTCGAGGCCGTGCCTGAGTGCGAAGTCCCTGTGGAGTTCGCCTATGCCCCCAATGCCGTCCCCGGTTTCGGCAAGCATGAGCAGGGCGTCCGTGACCCCTTTCAGGGCGGAGACGACGACGGCCACCTCCCCGGCATCCCACAGGCGGGCGGTGAAGGAAACCGCCTCGTCGAAGTTCCTCCTCATCGAGCTCCCACCGAACTTGGCGACGAGCCTCCTCCCGGGACAGAGCATCAGACCGACCTCCTGAATGGTATGGTCTCCTTCCCTTCCCTCGCGAGCTCCTTCCTAACAATCTTGACGCCCTTGACCATGTTCACGAGCTTCCCGTAGGCTATCCTCCTGTCGAGGAGCTTCAGCCCGCAGTCGGGGTTGATGTAAAGCCTCTCTGGCTCGACGTACCCCATGACCTTCCGTATCGCCCTCGCAACCTCCTCCGGACTCTCGACGCGCGGGTTGTGGACGTCAACCGCGCCGAAGCCGAGCTCCCCGTGGGCGAGCTTTCTAAGGAAGTCCATGTCGCGGAAGTTCCTGTTGGCGAACTCAAGGGCGAACTGGCTGACGTTGAGCTCATCGAAGTAGTCGGCGAGGAGGTGGTAGTTGGAGTAGCAGACGTGGAGGCCGAACTTCACATTAACCCCCTTCACCGCCCTGTTGATGGCCTCGACCGCTATGGGCACCTCGTCCGGGTGGTTGAGCATCGCGGGTTCGTCGAGCTGGATGAACGTTGCCCCCTCCTTTTCGAGGAGCCTGAACTCCCTGTTGAGGATTCCGGCGAGCTCAAAGGCCAGCTCCTCCTTGCTCGAATAGTACTCGTTGAAGCTCCACTCTGCTATCGTGTAGGGACCGGTGATCGGGACCTTAACCACCTCCCGCGTCGTGTTAGCTTTGATTATGCGGAACTCGTCGAGGACTAAGGGCTCGCTGTACTCAAGCTTTGAAACCGCTGATGCCTTGTTGAAGTAAGCATTACCCCAGACCCTGACGGGGCCGTAGAAGCGGAAGCCCTTTATCCTGGCCGTGAAGTGCTCCGTCATCTCGCTCCTGCCCATCTCACCGTCCCAGGGGATGTCTATTCCGGCCCTCTCGTGCTCCCTTAGAACGGCTACGCTCGCGTCCCTGACTGCCTCCCTGAAGTCGTCCTCCGGGAGCCTGCCGAGGGAGTAGAGGTTATACGCCCGCAGGAGCCACCTCGGCTTGGGATAGCTCCCTATCACACTGGTTGGAAGGATTGGAAGCTCCACTTCACTCACCCCCAAGTCTTCCGAGGAGTTTCAGCTTCCTCCACGCGACGCTCTCGGGGAGGAAGTCGAGGAGAGTGTTCGGCGTAACGTAGAGTTCCCCGTACCTCCGGAGGAAGGGCCTGAGCCTGTCCGCGAGCCTGTCACGCCTCTCCATCTTCGTTCCCCTCGCGTTTACTATCCCGAGCCCGAGTCTCCCGGAGTAGCTCTCCGGAACGGAGCCCTCGATGAGGTCGAAGTTCACGATGACGCCCTCCGGGAGAACCCTCGGGGTTCCGAAGTAGGTGACGACCCAGAGCTCCCTCACCCCCGCGAGGTTTTCTATGAGCCTCTTCGCAGTTCCTGGCGATACTGAGTCGCTCTTCTCCCGCGTTGCCCTCGAAAGCTCTGCTGAGAGGGCCGGCTCCTGAAGTTCGACGAGCTTTACCGGCAGTTCCTTCATGAGCTCGGCCAAAACTTCGGCGTAGGCCTCCGCCAGCTCGTCGAGGCTTTCATAGGCCTCGTTTATCGAGTGATATGCGAGAGTCACCGGCCCGGGGAGGACGGCTTTGAGCGTCGCTTCGGGGTAGACTTCTTCCTTTATCCCAAGGGCAGCGTTGAGCCACTCTGAAATCGGGTTCTCCTTCAGCGAGAGCTCGCCTCTGACCACCGGGGAGCGGTAGAAGAAGTTGTTCTCGTAGAACTTGAAGAGCCCGTTGACCTCGACGCCGTCTACGAACCTTATCAGCGGGTTGAATATGTCGTCCCAGCGGTAGAGGCCGTCGGTGATTACCCTTATGCCGACCTCCCCCAGCTTCACAAAGGCCCGCCTCGTGTGCTCCAGGTAGGCCTCTTCGAGCTTCTCCTCGCTCAATCTGCCTATGGAGTACTGCTCTATTTTCTTTGCCAGCGAAACCGGCCTCGGAAGGCTACCGATTAATGCCGGAACTATCATCCGAACACCTCCTTGATCAATTCTTTCGCCTCCTCCCAGAGTTCAAGCCATTCATCAACGGTTTTCGAAACCACAATCAGATTGACTCCCCCTTTCACGTCGAGCGCCTTAACCTCCTCAAGGAGCACCTCAAATGTCTCGTTGCCCGTTGGAATGCCCATCCTCTCAAGGAATGGCTTCATTTCCTGCCGCAGGGGGTAGAGGAGCGAAACGACGACCGGAACGTCGGCCCCGTAACTCCTCTCGACCTCCCTAAGGGTTTCCGAAATCGCCCGGACGCTCTCCTTCCTTGCGACGACCTGGGTGAAGAAGACCTCCGCCCCGGCGACGAGCTTCCGAATGAGCCTCCTTGCCTCGGCCCTCGGTCTGTAGTGGGGACTCATCGCCCCCGCAACCCGGGGGCGGCTATCAACAGGGACGCGCTCGCCGGGAGGCAGTACGCCCGCAAAGACGAACCTTGCGAGCCTAATTAGGTTCGGCGAATCGAGGTCGAAGACGGGTTTGCTGGGCATCGAGAGGCCGGGCCAGTCCCCGGTCGTGAGCAGAACGGCCTCAAAGCCGAAAATCTGGGCAGTTCTGAGCTCAGATGCCAATGCCGAGAGATTTCTGTCCTTGGCAGTTATATGGGGCATCACGCCGAAGTTTGAACCGATGTCCCTCAGACGGATGCTAAATGCAACGGGGTCAAAGTGTGGGTAGCCGAGGGGATTGTCTGGAACCGTGAAGAGGTCTGCATCTACTGCGCTCATAATCCTGAGTATGTCCCTCTCGGAGCGTATGGTTCTGACCGGAAACTCAACGGTGAAGGCTTTGCTGCGTTCGATGTTCTTCCAGAGGAATGAATCCACCGGCTTTGAGTCCGATTCAACCAGCCTCTCAAGCTCCGCCAGGAGAGGATGCTCGTCAAAGAGCATCCACGGCTCAAGGGAGGAGAGGCGCTCGATTACACCGGTCCAGGGGCAGGGCTTGCCGTTAACCTCACATGCCCCGTCAAGGACTCCGCCACAGGGCCCGTTGAGAAGCTTTCTTGGACAGGTGTATACCCTAAGTCCCATCACCCCCCAACGCTTTGTCAACGTCCTCGATGAGCTCGTCAACGTCCTCAAGGCCAACCGAGAGGCGTATCAAGCCGTCGGTGATTCCGAGGAGCTTCCTCCGCTCCACCGGCATCGTCTTAGCGGCGCTTATGGCAGGGTAGGAGGCTATGCTCTCAACGCCCCCGAGGGAAGGAGACGGAAAGATTCTCCTCAAGGAACGGAGGAAGCTCACCGCCCCGGCCTTCCCGTCCGCATGCTCGAAGGAAACGACGCCCCCGTAGAGGGACCTTTCAAAGAGCCTGCGCGCGGTTTCGTGGTGGGGGTCGTCCCTCAGCCCGGGGTAGTGCACTTCGCTCACCTTTGGATGCTCGCTCAGGAACTCCGCGATGGCCAGCGAACTCCGGCTCTGCCTCTCAAAGCGGACTTCGAGGGTCTTCATGCCCCTCACAACGAGCCAGGCCTCGACCGGCTGAATTATTGAGCCAAGCCTCCTGCGCCAGTGCCAGATGGAACTCGCGTCTAGGCTCCCGAGCACTATCGCTCCGCCAAGGACGTCGTTGTGACCGGCGATGTACTTGGTGAGGCTGTGGATTACAGCGTCGGCACCGGCCTTAAGCGGATGAAAGACGAGGGGCAAGAATGTGTTGTCAACGACGACCCTCGCCCCAACTTCCCGGGCCCTCTTCACGACCTCAGGGACGTCTATCACCTTCAGGGTGGGGTTGGTCATTGTTTCGAGGAGGACGAGGGACGTGCCGGGGGTTATTGCTTCGACGAGTGACTCGGCGCTGGGGTAGGCGAGCCTGACGCGGATCCCGAACTTGTGGAGTTCCTCCGCTAGCTGAATCGTCGTCCCATAGGCCTCCATTGGAAGGAGAACCTCGTCCCCGGAGGAGAGCTGTGAAAAGTAAAGGCAGCTTATCGCCCCCATTCCGCTGTTGAACGCTAAGGCGTCGCTCCCGCCTTCGAGGGCCGAGAGCTCGCGCTCCAGAACCCTGACCGTTGGGTTCTCCTCCCTGCTGTACTTCAGGTCGAACCCCCTGTCCGAGACCTCTGTTTCTCCTGGCTGTCTGAACGCAACTGTAACGTAGACCGGCTCGTGGAGGGGTTTCATATCACCACCGTCTTGGAATGGGGGGTGCAATTTATATATTTTTCGACATATTTTTGGGTACTAAATATTCCTACTAGTTATACAACTCAGAAAAGTTACAGAGAAGGAGTTTAAACTCCCCTTTTTCAGCCGGTTTTTAACATATTGCCGGCAAATTTTGGCATGTTTCTTATCAGAATTTAAAAATAAAAGCAAACCAGCTTCCAGCGTTTTCAGGAAGCCGAAACCGGTACGAAAGCAGTTCAGACGCTCAGTTTCGTCTCTGCTCCATGAACAGCTCGCGGTAGCGCGTGCAGTTCTCGAAGAGCTCGTCGTGCCGCCCCCTGCAGACGATTCTACCCCTATCAAGCACCCATATCTCATTCATTCCCCTGACCGTTGAGAGCCTGTGGGAAATGACGATTAACGTCATCCTGCTTTCCAGGAGCCTCTTGAGAACCCTCGCCTCCCTCTCGGAGTCCATGCCCGAGGTGGCCTCGTCGAGGATGAGAATCCTCGGGTTCCTCGCCAAGGCCCTCGCGAGGCCAATCCTCTGCCTCTGCCCCAGCGAGAGGTTTTTACCCCCTTCCTCAATCCGATAATCGAGGTCAAAGTCAGCGAGCTCCACAGTCTTTAGAAGTTCCCTTAGCCTCTCGTCCGGGATTTCCCTGCCGAGCGTCAGGTTCTCGCGCAGGGTTCCGGTGAAGAGGTACGGATGGGAGGGAACGTAGATGAGTGACTCGCCGAGCAGGGAAGCCGGCGGACAGTTCCCAACGCTCACCTTGCCTCCGCTCGGCTCGATAAGCCCAGCAAGGAGTAAAGCGAGTGTTGTCTTCCCAACCCCGGATGGCCCGACTATCCCGAGCTTTCCGCCCTCCGGAATTCTTCCGATTATCCCATCAAGAATCTTTGAATCCCCGTAGGACAGGGAAACGTCCCTCAGTTCCACCTCGTAGGACTCGGGGGAGCAGACCGGCCTTTCCCGCTTTGGAATCTCCCGCTCGATGACGCCCCATATCCTCTCGATAACCGGAACCGCGCGGTGGTAGCTACTCCAAAAGAAGGCGAAGCGCTCGACGGGGTAGTAGACCCTTCCGAGGTAGGAGAAGACCGCCACCGCAGAGGAGAGCGTCGCCATGCCCTTCTTGACAAGAACGACGCCGGAGAGAAGAACGAGGAGAGGGAGAATCGTTGAGAGATATGACTGCAGGCCGTAGTTGGCACTGCTGTAGAAGGCGACCCTTTTGGATGCCTCAACCCATTCGTCGAGCTTCTTTGAGACCCTGTCCACGAGGTAGTCGAAAGCGTTGAGGGACTTCGCGTCGAGCCTGCCGTCGAGGCCCTCCTTGAAGTACTCCACCGTTTTAGAGTACCTCTTCCTCTCCTCGGCCGAGGCTGTCTTGAGGCCGTGGATGAAGGCCCTCAGCGAGAAGCCGTAGATGGGCAGGGTGAGGAGCGTTATAACGCCGAGGTAGAAGTTCAGCCTGAAGACAACGATGACCGAAACGAGGAGCGAGAATGCCTCGATAATCACCGCCGGGATTAGGGACATTCCCATCCTGCCGACTATCTCCGTGTCGGACTGGATGCGCGAGAGGGCATCGCCGGTGTCGATGTTTTCAGCCAAGAGTGTTGAGATGAAGAGCTTCCTCTTGAGCCAGGCGGCGGCCTTGGTCTCGGCGAAGTTGCTCACGAAACCGGAGTAGAGGTAAACGACCGTCGAGGCCGTGTAGAGGAGAACGATTATCCCGATGTACTCAAGGATTTCCCCCGTGCCCAGCCCTCCAAGGTTCGCGAGGAGGTCCCGGAGGTAGAATGGCACCATTGCCGAGAGGAGCGTCGAGATAGCCCCAAGGACTACGAGGAGAACCATGTAACGCCTGTGGGCCAGTCCGATTTGGAGGACCTTTCCAACGTTACCACCTAACAACGTTCCCCCCAGAACTGAGAAGATTGAAATATTTTTAAACTTTTCCACGGGTTAAACCGAAGAGAGGAGCCTTCGCGGATAGAAGTTCAAACCAGCCCTTGCCTTCGGCGTCTCCATGCCGATGCTTATTCCAAGGCTCATCAAATCCCTTGGAGAGCGAACTTCCCATTTGGTCTCGGCGGAGCTCGTTATGAACCTCGGAACCGAGTACTTGTCAACGAGCTGCCAGGTTTTGGCCATGAAGCGGAGGAGTTGAACCCTCTCGTAAGGGCCAGCGGTGAGGAGAGGGGAAAAGGAAAACCCTATAGCCACTCCCTTCCTTGCCGCAATCTTGGCCAGCACATGGTCGAAGCCCGGATCCTTCCTCCCCAGCCACGGGCTTATCAAGGCGTCAACACCGGCCTCAAGGGCGAAGCGGTTGACCCTCATATCACCGCCCAGGACGTAAAGCAAAGCTCTTAGGTTGCGGTTCTTCACCTCGCGGATGAGGCTGGGCTTTTTCGTAACGAGAAGGAGGGCTATTTTCCCATATTTATCGCGGAGCTCCCTGAGCTCTTCCTTAAGCTTCCCCCAGTCGGGGGAGCCTTCAAGGACGAGCTTTTTGGTGAAGACGACCTCGTCGAACCACTCACTGGCCAGATCGTATGCTTCACCGCTCCTGACGTCCATCTCAACGAAGTAGTCCCTTGAAAAGGAGACCTCCACGCTCATTCCTCCAGCCACTCCCGAACGGCTTTGACGACCGCTTCCTTCCTCATGGGAAAGGCCTTGACCTTTATCCTGACCTGGATGGTGTCGCCGCCCTCGTCCACCTCCGGATCGCCGAGGTACGCTTTTTGCTTGTTGAAGCGGACGTAGAGCGTCCCTTCCTCGTCCACCTTTTCATCGAGGTTCTCGATGAGGTAGCGCCTGTCCTCCTCGCTCAGCAGCCCTTTGAAGTAGTCAATGAACTTTCTAACGGCCCTGCTCCGCTTTATCTCCACGTTGACGACCTTGATGGGGTTTCCGAAGAAGCCCGTGGTCTCGTCTATATCAAAGATGACGTCCTCGTCGTCTATCTCTTCGGGAATGAACGTAGATATTGCCTCAAGAACCTTGTCCTCGTCCTCGGTGGCGTGGATGAACGTGGTAATCCTGACGTGATGCGCCCTTATCTTTGCCATCGCTCTCACCAGGGAAAGAAACGCGGAGGGGTTTAAAAGGCAACCGCTTTATATTTCCCTCTCGCTGACATTACTTTCCCTTCGCCTCCTGGCCAGGCTATAGCCTATGAGCACTCCAAAGAGGGCCCCTGCAACGAGCCCCAGAGGGAGCAGGAACCGGGAATAACCGGTCGGGGTGCTGGAGGTTTGTCCCATCGTTGTGCCCGTGGGCGTTTTTGGCGCGGTGACTGTCCCATTCTTTGATGCCCCGGCACAGAGAGGAACGTGGAACATCTTAACGTTCGGGGCAAGGGTTACCCCGCCGGGTTCTGTCGGGTCGTACTTTAACAGCGGAATGAAGCCGCGAGGGTACCAGAGGACACCGTAGTACGGCATTTCACTCCAGTTCGAGTAGGATTTAACGGCCGAATAATTGAACTTCTCACCCAGAAGGTCGGAACTCACCGGTTTCACGAGGTAATACCTGTTGGAACAGTTCATGAACATCATTTCGGGAATTAAGAGGAGGCTCTTACCATCCGCAAGCGCCATTGCTCCAGTAGAAAGCCCCGTTGTGCTGGGACCGAAGTAGCGGTTGAGAAGGGCCTTTGAAACGTTGAAGTAATAACCTATCTGAGATTTTAAGCCCGGTTGAAATATTATGTAATCCCCACGAGTCCTTGCATTGGATGGGACTAAGTCGAAGCTCGCCTCGTCATTGTTCAGAATAACCGTTGAGTTAGTGAGACAGGTCCCGTTGAAGCGATAGACTCCAATGATGTGCTTCGGGTAAGTGTACTTCCTGGGCAGGGCCGTTTCAGTGGCCCAGTGGTCGAGGAGCAGGTACCAGGAGCCGTTGTAGTATCCAACAATTGGCTTGATATGGGAAACACCACCAGCTAAAGAGCACGAGGGGTACTCCTCCATTAACACGAAGTACGCCCCGGATTCGTTCACGTAGAAGAGGTACTCGTGTGGAAGCATGTCTCCTTCGGGCGGGTAGCCGCTCGTGAAGTTTGTGCCGTTTGGGAACACGTAATAAACGTCTATCCTGACAAAAGCCGCGTCCTTGCCAGGAGAAACGTCGGAAGACGTTATGAAAACACCCGAACAGCCGCTCCACCCGCTCGCGTAGGGGAGGAAGATAAAGGAAAGGGCCAGCAAGAGGGCGATTGCTGTAGGTCCGTTATCCTTCATTGTTCATGCCTCCTTTTGCTCACGAACAAATAACCGATAACGACCCCAATAAGGATTCCAGGGATTAACGCCAGGGAAAATGCCCGAAGGTTCCACTCTGAGGAACCGAAAGCTGTAAATGTCGAAGTGGTGTTATTGGACGGAAGCACCGTGCCGTTGCATTCCCTTAGCTTCCAGGCCCCCTTTATCAGCGGGGTGGTCGTGTAGTTCCCCACCCCAACCTCAAGCACAGGAATGACCCTTAAGGTTTCCCGAAAGAGAAAAACGTAGTCCCTCGGCTCCCAGGACTTAAAGATAGGGATGAACTCGTTTCCCCTGAACGTCCCCGCGTAGGTTGTGTTGTTCCCGGGGAAGTACGAGAGCGTTGGGAAGTAGAGCACTATGGAGCCATCTTCAAGTCGGACGGCCGCCAGTGACTCCGCGAGGGCGGAGGAATTAGTCACGTTTAGGTACCTCTCAAAAGAGTCCAGCGGAACCGTCACCGGGTTTCCGCCCGGAAACGAGACAATTAGCTTACCGCCTTCTAGTTCCACTCTTCCATGGATTACTGAGGAGTAAGGGGCAACGGGAACGGGTTTGATGCATCCATTTCTTATCCGAAAAATCATCGGGCTGTCCAAAGACGTGTTGTACGGGCTGACGTTTGTGAGGGGGCGGCCGTTTATCCGGAGGTGAGGGGCACCCCCGTAGAGGAACAGGTACCACGAGCCGTTAGAGTAGAAGGCCGCTGAAGGGAAACTCGGGAGGTAATACAGCCAATTTCCACTCCAGACGTAGTAGCTCCGATTTGAAACGTAAAACAGAAACATCCAATCGGGGAGAGAGTCCTCAATGAGAATTCCCGCCGGTATCACCCTTCCGTGGACGAGCAAGTAGTTTACGCCGCTCAGGTTAAAGTTGAATGGGAGAACACCAATCTGGTAAGTGGAGACGGATACAAAGAAGTCGTCCCTTCCAGGAGAGACACTGGTTACAACGTTTACGCCGTTCACGACCTTCCCCCCGGCGCTGACCGCCGGAATAACCAGCAGGAGAACCAGCACTGAAACCGCGAGGAAGTTAATTCTCCTCATGCTTCTCCCTCCCCCGTCCCAGCACCGCTCCGATTATCAGTCCAATTCCCACGCCCGATATGCCCCCCATCAGAGACATGCCCACTGGAAGAGTGCCCGAGGGATTCCGAGAAGTTCCTGCAGGACTGGATGTCAGGACCCTTCTGGGTGTGGCCGTGGCGTTGCCTCCGGAAGCCGTTTTGCACAAAGGAACTCTAAACGGTTTGACCTCCTGGGCAAGGCTCACCCGGCCGGGTTTCGTCGGATCGTACCTCAGCAGGGGTATAAATCTCCCAGGATAAACGAGCACGCCGTAATACGGCATCCTCCTCCAGTCCGAGTAGGCCGCGACCACCGTGTAATTAGCCCCTGCTGGGTCGAACTTAACCGGCTTGAGGAAATAGTAGCTCCCGTTCCCCTCAAAGAACCCTTCGGAGGGGATTATCAGGACCGCACTGCGGTTCATAAAGACCACACCAAACACCGAGTTACGTGTCGTGTTCGGACCGAAGTGCCTGTTGAGGAGGGCCTTTGAAACGTTGAAAGGAGTCCACCCAAGGGAACCTTTAGCCTCAGGGTCAAAAAGCATGTAGTTCCCGTAGTCCTCTATCAGCGCTAACGTGCTCCCCTCCAGCTGCCAGGGGAATTCCGTCGAGTTCTCAACCGCTGTCTTTTCTAAACAGCTCCCGTTGAAGCGGTAGATTCCGATTGCATGCCTGGGCTGGAGTGACAGGCTTGTCCTGTTGTGGTCGAGGATGAGGTACCAGACGAAACGCCCCGAACCCTCGTAAGCATAGGAGGGGAACGTGAACCGAACTGGGGAGGGGGAGTCCGGGGTAATCGTCTCCACGAGGTAGGCACCGGAGCCGTTGATGTAGAAGAGATAATCAGTCCAGTTGTTCCACCAGCCATTATCCGGCGGATACCTTATCGGAGGATTGGGGATGTCATCCATGTCAAGCATGAAGTTTGGACTCCCCGTGCTCACGCGGTACACTCTGACGGCAATGAAGGCGGAGTTAAGGCCAGTGTTCCAGCCCGAGTTTGTTATTATAATTCCCCTGTAAACGTCCCCGCTCGCGTAAGGGAGAAAGATAAAGGAAAGGGCCAGCAAGAGGGTAATTGCTGTAAGCCCTTTACTCCTCATTTTTTTGCCTCCTGTTCTTCATTAGCAGGTACCCGATGAGAGCTCCGAGGATAAGCCCGGGGATTAAACCATACAGAAAAATCTTCCCGGTATTCTCCCCCGCCCTACAGGGGGGAACGGGGCGCAAAGCTCCGCCTGAGGAGGTGTTAACCTGCAAAACCTTCGGTCTGAAGGCTTTCACGGCCTCTGTCCGTTCCACAGCCGAGGAGTTTTCCGGAATCCTGAGCAGGGGAAACGTCCAGATGGAGTTTGTCGTGGAGTTGTAGAGGGCAACGCGGTACTCATTGAAACCCCCCGTTGAGTTGAGGGGAATCAATTCCTCCCCCATGAGACGAACAGTCCGGTTGGCAGGGGCTTTGCCCCACCATGCCCGGTCCCATTTCGTCCAGGCCATGAGCACCGTCCGGTTCCAGCGTTGCACCTTTTCCCCCGATTCATTTCCAGAGCAAAAAACATGGTAAACAATCCTGAGGTTTTCATGGTAGAGGTACATCCATTCCGGCTTATCCACCGGGAAACAGTACTCTTCCCCTTTGAACGTGCCCTCCGTGCAGTTAATGAGGTCTGGAACGGCCATCGTGAGCACTGGAGCGCTTAAACCGAGGTTTCTCCTCACGAGGTCCTCCGGAACAGTCCAGGAATATCCGGCCTGAGAGTGCGCGTAAGCCGGACTGGAATAGTCAACCGTGAAGTTCACGAAGTAGTGGCTACCGACCCTTATCCCCTTCACGTACGGGTAACCGGGGAGAGTGGTGGCATCTTGTGTGAGTATGCCGGGCATGGTGGCGGCAACGTCTGTAGGCTTGCCCACCGCCTGGACACGCGAGCCGTCGAACGCAAGATAGCCTTCCAGGAGGCTCATGTTGGCGTTGTAACCCTTGGACTTTAGAAAGGCCGTGAAAAGCGGGTTGACCTCACCGAGGTGGAATCGGAAATACCACGTTCTCCGCTTCTCACTGTACAGAATTACGGGAGCGCCTTCTTTGTCGCCCTCGTAGAGCAGGTATGCCCCGGAGGAGTTTAGATAGAAGACGTAGACGGTATCCCACAAGACCTCGGTGAGGTTGTACCGGTTCAGTTCGGAGAAGTTAAACCTATCGAAGACCGGAACCCACCCGTACAGCTTCGTATGAACGACTGCAATTGCATCCCCCGAACCAGGGATGACCGTCGTGTTGAGGGCGAGCATCTCAACCTTGACGTATGACCAGTGATACTCTCCTGCACGGACCGGCCCAAAAGCGGACGCCATAAAAACAAAGAGCGTAAAAAGAGCAACGAGAGTTTTTGTTGCCGTCATTTCTGCTCACTCTCCTAAACCAGGGATTTGGCAATCAAATGTAATCCGGACATTGTTCTTTCACGAGCCTCAGGTTCTCCACGTCGGCATCAAAGTAGTACGCCCTGTGCGGGAAGTTCTTGGCGTACTGTACATATTTACATGCCCGGGTTCTTAATTCCTCTGAACTTTTAACCCCATTGTCGCACTCCATCTCCATGTAGAGGTTGTTGAGGCTGTATTTATTCCTGAAATCCTCAAAATTAGTGAACCATTCCTTAAGGTTCAGAGTCTTCCTAAAGTAGTAACCTGACTGAGCGAATATGTATTTGAAGTACCCATCCAAGGTTTTAATATCCGTGTGCTCCAACGTTACCGCCTCCTCCTGTGTAGTGCGAGCAGGAGTAGAACAGCCGCTACACCGGTTATGATGAGTGTGAGTGCCCTTTTTGATAAGGGGATAGTGTTCTCGCCGGTTTGAGTGTTAACTGGTGAACTGGTGGTTCCATTAGTGGCTTCCCCTGCGGAGGAAATGGTGAGTTTCAGTTCCGCGAACTTCCCGTCTTTTAAAGTGTACACTTCACTCTTCGTGAAGAGTAGCCACTCTCCTGAACAATAAGTCACATTGTAGTTTCTTCCCCTCAAGCCAGCTGGAAGGGGCGTCCTCTCGCCCGTGAGCAGGTTCATGGCGTGAGTGGAGTTGAAGAGCATTATGGTATCACTCGTGTAGAGGATTAAACTGGAGTGATTGTTCTCTTTGAAAGCCGGGAATCCCAGGAAATCCTTAACCCCGTACCGGTAAGGGTAACCACTCGTCCTGAAAGTCCGTACTAGCTCCTTCTTACCCCCCTTAATGGCGAAGAGTTTCATCATCGTTACTCTCCTCTCACCCCCAGCCATCATACAGAGGATGAAAACACGCCCGTCAACCGACACTGGGGTAAGCTCACTGCAATCATTGAACGTCCCCACCCTTGAAAACCCGGTTCCATTGAAGATGAGAACGGTATCATTGAGAATCCCTGTGGATTGAATGAGAATTGGATTGCCGTTCCAAGCCAGTTTCTGGGGCCAATTCCCCCATGTAGCTATTGGAATGCCAATGCTCCCATTAGCATCCTCATGATGCACTCTCCGGGCAACGTTTCTCCCCAGCAGGTAAACCTCAATGTGAGTGAGATTCCCCTCGGCCCAATCCAAGACGAGCCAGGCCGTACTGCCGTTGTACGCGATTTCACTGCCGTACAATCCCTGTAGTGTAACATTCAAGAACACCACGCCACCGGTTTCATTAATCAGGGCGATTTTTTCCATCTTGTCACCTTCGAACCAATCCACCCCGGTAGCGAACCATTCTTTTATGGGTGGAACCCAGGTCATGGTTCCTGAGACGTTCAGGGGGATTAACTTATCATTCAGGAGGAGGTACATGTCCGTGGGGTAGTAGCACTCCCCGGTGGCAGGATTGTCGTTTGGACTGCTCTTCAGGAAGGTTAAGAGGTACTCCTCACCATTCCACCAGATTCTGAGGTCGTTGTATGCACAAATGGTACCGTTCACGAAAGTTTTAACGTGCTTGAGCGAACCGTTGTAAATGTAAAGCTCAACCACTGGCCCCAATCCCTTCTGGAGGAGCCAGTACTCCCCGTTCCAGTGCACTGGAGAGTACGTTCTCAAACTGAAGTTCAGGGGGCGCATTCGTGTAAAGCGACCGTCTTTATATGCCAGCTCCATCAGCTGATTGTTGCTCGTGTTCACGACGAGGAACGCAGCTTTATCCCCAATAGAGTAAACATTGATAATCTTGAGATTTTCGGCTGAAGAAACGAGAGGAAGGGTAATGAGCAGGGAAAGAACGAAAAATGATGCAATTTTAAAGCTCACCAATCGGGACAATGCCTCTTCACCTCGCGAGCGTTGTTCAGATCAACACCGTAGTAATATGCCCTTTTAGGCCAGAGACCTCCGACTTCCGATCGCCTTTGAGCAGAGACATAGTCACATGCTTTGTGTAGCAGTTCTGGATATTGGTTTATACTCCCATCTACTTCCAGTTCCAAATACCCGTTTGGGACATTTTTTCGTACCCAATTCAGAACCTCTACCAAAGCACTAACACCTGTTTCCGAGTCCAGGTAGGGATATTCACTAGGGGATCCATTCAAGGTTCCAGTATAGTACTCCCTCCATCTTTGGTAGTAATGTGGTTGTACAAAAACATACGTGAAATATCTTGCCAGAGACTTTATGTCAGTATTGTCGCGATTAATTGTATCATTAACATTTGGTATCCAGATGAATTGCTGGCCCCAGCCAAGGATTTTGTCGGACAGCTCTCTTATGGCACTCTCGCTGACCACTCCCTTCACGACCTGCCACGGATACTCCAGGTTCCAGTAGAAGCCGCGCTCCAGCCTGCCCGTGTTCATGTAAACGCCGTCAACCCAGCCCTTCCAGTAATCGAGGCCCCTGACCGCAGGTTTTACTGTATGGTGTGAGTCTTCAAACTCCTTCCACTGCTCCTTACCATCCTTAACGAGCACCGGGATCTCAACAAGGTACGGGAGCCCCGGGCTCACTTCCCGTTCAATCCACTGTGCGAGCTTTTTACCGTCGTTATAACCTGCTTCATAGGTATAGCCGCTCATCGGCATCTGTCCGAACTGCCCGTCTTTACCGCAGGTGTGGAGGGCTATTATGTAGTCAAACCCAAGATTCCCCAGCTCGGAAGTCGGCGTATTGGTATCAAATACTGCATAGTTCCCACCAAAAGGCTTGAAATACCAAAGTGCATACTTCGCCATGGTATCGCCTTCGAATTTTGTTAGTACATCATGCACAAATCATCCTTATAAATTTTACTATTTACTGCGATTAATTAATCTTCCCTTTTTTCCCAAGAATGAATTTTTTCGGAACAGGGTTTCACAATCATTCTTGGTCAGAAAAAGCCTGAGTAAGGGAGTTGCATGACAATGCAACGGGTTAGAATGAGAACCCGGAAGAGGCTTCAACCAAACTTCGAGCTGCTGATGGAGACAATTGAAAGAATAGAAGGGCCTCACTTGCCCTTGCCCTTGTTGGCCCTTATGCTGGGCCTGACCTTCTCGGCGCCCTTGCCCTTGTTCCTCAGGCCGCGGCTCTTCCTGCCGGCGCTGGTGAGTCCGCGGAAGACGCGACCCTTGTGGGCCTTTCCGGCTATCCAGTTGATCTTGGGGTCAGCCTTGATGACCGGGTGGTGCGGGTCGACCATTATGACCTCAAACCACCTGTACATTCCGTCCTCGCCGACCCAGTAGCTGTTGAGGACCTCAAGGTTCGGGAACTTGCGAGCGGCCTTCTCCTCGGCTATCCACTGGAGGCTCTTCTTCGGGCTGTACTTGACCATACCCATCTTGCTCGGCTTCCTTCCGCCTTTCCACCTGGGTCTCTTCCTTCCGCCCTTTCTCACGCGAACGCGAACCATGACATAGCCCTGCTTGGCCTGGTAGCCGAGGCTCCTGGCCCTGTCGAGCCTGGTCGGCCTCTCAATCCTAACGACAACAGGCTCACGGCGCCACTTTATCATCCTGACCTTGAGAAGCTCCCCAACGTAGCTCTTCTTGGGGCTCTTCCAGGCTTCCCTAATGTACTTGTACATTCCCATCTTGCTCCCTCCTTCCGTGTTTGTGGTTCTCCCTTACGGGAACATCCCGCGGGCTGAGCCCGCCCAGTCGGTCGAGGTTCGAGGTTGAGTTTTTAAGCCTTGCGGAGTAGTTAATACGGTGAAACCGATGCGCCTTCAAAAACTCGTATCCCTCATGAAGGAAAGGAACTTCGACGGTGCTCTAATAAGCCCCGGGACAAACCTCTACTACCTTACGGGGCTGAAGATACACGAAGCGGGCGAGAGGCTCACGGTGCTGATTGTAAGCGCTGACGGTGAGTACAGGCTTCTAGCCCCGAGCCTCTACGAGAACGTGGTCAGGAACTTTCCGGTTACGTTCTGGCGCGATGGGGAGAACCCCTACGACAAGCTCGCATGGATTTTAGCGGAACTCCACCTCTCAGACGGCAGGCTCCTGGTAGAGGACACGATGCGCGCCGACTGGCTGATGAACATCATAAGGCTCGGCCCCTTCGAGTTCTATCCCCTGAGCTCGCTCGTCAGGGAGCTCCGCATGGTGAAGGACAAAGGGGAGATTGAGGCCATGAAGCACGCTGCCAAGGCCGCGGACCGGGTTTTTGAAGAGATCCTGAGCTGGGACCTTGCGGGAATGCGGGAGCGGGAGCTTGCTCTGAAGATAGAGCTGACATTGAGAGAGCTCAGCGATGGAATCTCCTTCGAGCCGATAGTGGCGGGCGGTGAGAACGCGGCCAATCCGCACCACGAGCCGGGAAACAGAAGGCTCAGGAAGGGGGACATGGTGATACTCGACTACGGGGCCAAGTGGAAGGGCTACTGCTCCGACATAACGAGGACGATAGCCCTCGGAAGTCCGAACGAGAGGCTCGTGGAGATCTACGAGGTGGTTAAAGAGGCCCAGGAGAGGGCCTACCGGACGGTGAGAGCGGGGATAATGGCAAAGGATGTCGATGGGGCCGCGAGGGAGACGATAGCAAAAGCCGGCTACGGCGAGTACTTCACCCACAGGACCGGGCACGGCCTTGGACTGGACGTCCACGAGGAGCCCTACATAGGGCCCAATGGGGAGGTCGTCCTCGAAAACGGCATGACCTTCACGATAGAGCCCGGAATCTACATTCCCGGCCTCGGAGGGGTTCGCATAGAGGACGACGTCGTCGTTCATGATGGAAAAGGAAAGAGGCTGACAAGGGCAGAGAGGGAGCTTATAAGGCTTTGAAGACCCTTTTTCCTCCGAGGTACGTTTCCAGCACCTTTATTTCCCTCAGCTTCTTTTCATCTACCTCAAACGGGTCATCACTGACGAGTATGAAGTCCGCGAGCTTGCCCTCTTCGAGGCTTCCAAGGTCATCTTCCATGAGGACCTCCGCGGAACCTGCGGTGTACGCGTGGAGCGTCTCTTCGAGCGTCAGCGTCTCGTCCTCTGTTAGCGCCGCGAGGGGAACGCCTTCATACTTCCCGCGCGTTACCGCGGCGTAGACTGTTTCCCAGGGATCGAGGGGCTCCACCGGGGAGTCCGTGCTGAGCCCGAAGGGTATTCCTGCCCTGGCAATGCTCCTGAAGGGGTAGATCCACCCCGCGCGCTCCTCTCCAACGCGCTCAACTACCCACCAGTCGGTCATGACGAAGTGCGGCTGGAGCGCAAGACGGATTCCGAGCTTCTTTATCCTCTCTATCTGATCCGGCCGTGTGATCGAGGCGTGTTCTATCCTGTGGCCTGCCCTTTCGGCGTTTCCAATGGATTCGTAAACGTCGAGGACCATGTCCATCGTTGCGTCGCCTATCGCGTGAACGGCCATCTGGAGCCCAGCCTTGTGGGTTTTCCCAGCCACCAGCTCAAGCCACTCCTTCGTCACGTTGGGATGTCCACTCGTTTCCGCGTCGCTGTATGGCCCCGAGAGCCAGGCAGTCCTTGCGCCGAGGGAGCCGTCGGCGAGAACCTTTATCCCCCCGATTTTCAGTCTCTTCCCACCGAAACCGCGCTTTACACCGAGCCTTTTGAGCGATTCAAGAACCTCAAGATTCTCACCTGGATTCAGGTAGACCTTCACCCGGAGATTCAGCAGACCCTCCGCGTCAAGGGCGCTCAGAACCTTCAGGGCCCTCTCACCAACGCTGACGAAGCCCACCGCGGTTATTCCCCTCGACAGGGCGTATTCGGAAGCCTTGAGCATGTACGCCCTGTACTCCTCGTCGGTTATCATCTCCCTGAACTTCCCGACCGCGAAGCTGAAGGCCTCCTCCTTCACGATGCCTGTGGGTTCCCCGTTTTCATCCCTGAGAACGTCCTCCGAATCCCAGTCGATTAGTCCCGTCTCCTCAAGGGCCTTGGTGTTCAGAACGGCAGCGTGGAGACAGACGCGGGAGAGCATGACCGGCCTGTCGCTCACGACCTCGTCCAGATCGTGCCTCGTGGGCCAGCGCTTTTCCTCGAAGAGCTCCTGGTCCCAGCCGTGGCCGCGGAGCCAGCCATCCTTTTTCTCAGCAAACCTTCTAAGCCTTTCCTTCAGCTCCTCGATGCTCCGCACTCCCCGGAGGTCGAGCATGCCGAGGTACTCCCCGAGCTCGTCGAGGTGCATGTGGGAGTCTATGAAGGCCGGCAGAACCGTTCCCCCGCGGAGGTCAGTTATCTCAGCGTTCAGAACTTCGGCGGCCTTGAGGATTTCCTCCGTGCTCCCGAGCATTGCAATTTTTCCGTCCACCGTTAAAAACGCCTCAACGCGCCTGACGGGACGGAATGAGACGTAGACGTTCCCGTTTATAAAAGCACGTTTCAATCACATCACCGAATAGAGGATGGCAAAAGGGAAGAAAAGGGTTTCGAAGTGTCAGATGATGGCCTCAACCGAAACCTCTATCTCCCATCCCGTCATCCTTATGTCCGGGGATTTGCGTATCCTCCCGATCAGCCTGTTGCCGTCGAACCTGACGTCCAGGAAGGTGCTCGCAATCTTCTCCAGCTCGGGCAGGGGATTGATGGGAATCCTCTCACAGATGTTCCTGTCGAGCAGGTAGAACGCTTTTCTCTTCCGGTTTCCGAGGAACCGGTCTATGCTGGAGATTATCTCATAGAAGTTGCGGTAGCTGTCAACAAAAGCGAAGAGCTTTTCCAGCCCGATTACGGCATTTATGGCGCTCTCCAGGCCAGAGAAAGCCTTAGTACTGGCTTCCTCATACCTGCGCAGGTAGATTGAGGCCTCGCTCTCCACATTCACCCTGTCAACAACCCTTCCAACGTTGACAATTCCCGTTCTGGTTAGCCGTAACTTGTGTAAAGTTTGTAAACGTCGTTACGGATAACCTTCCCCGCTCTCATCTTCATCGTGGGGCTTTCGGGGGGAACGGTGACTCCCCACATCTTCAAGGCCCTCAAACGAATATTCCAACTCCCAACAACATCCCTGTCAGCCTCAAACCCACAATTCAAACACTTCAAAACCCTGCCCCCATTCGGGCTTAACTTACCCCCACATACCGGGCACAGGGAGGAAGTATGAGCAGGATTCACAAAAACAACCATAACACTCTTCAACTTCGCCTTGTATTCGATGAGTGATTGAAACTTCCTAAAACTCCAACGGTGAAGGCGACCATTCAGCTCAGCAGAATACCTGATTGACTCCCTGATTTCCGTTAAATCCTCTAAAGCAATCCCACCGTATTTCTCTGCTAACTCGATGATTTTGTTGGCGAGCTTGTGATAAAGGTCGTTAAGCCTGTTCTTCTCCCTCCGCCCGTATTTTTCAAGGAGTTCTTTCCTCTTCTTTCCAGTCCTAATCTTCCGCTGGATTCTTCTCCTCTTCACGAAATAACTCGTCCTAATCTCCCGCTCGTGAGTGATGATTTGGAGGAACTCTCCATTTGGGAGTGAAAGCGTAACGTTGTTCTCGTTCAAATCAACTCCAACAAAGGCTTTAGGCTCTTTAACCTCAACTTCCCTTGAGAAGGCAACATTGAGAAAAGTTCCTTTTGGAGTTCTCACTAACCACGCTTGGCCAATCTTCCAGTCCTTGAACCGCTCATGGTATTTGGCCGGGTAAAACTCTAACTGGATTCGTCCCCTGGGAGTGGAGAGTTTCACGGTTTTATTTTCCAAATCAAGTTTGAACAGGTGATCGTCCAGCATTATGACTTCTTTCTTAAAAACAGGCTTTCCATTGGCTTTACCCTTCTTTCTCCGCTTCCTAAAGCTTTTGAATATTGCCGTCGCCATCTGACAACCCGTGTAAAGGTAGTGACTCGGTAGTTCTGGATACTCTTTCCGGAGGCTCTTGTAAGTCTCCTTTTTCAGCCGGTAAAAGCTGGTTACATTGTTCTCAAAAGCGTGAGTGATGAGAAAGTTCACGATTTCCCGGTAAGTCTGGAAAAGCCCATCTAATCCTTCGGGTGTTCCCTTGAGTTTGAATTTTGCCGTGAGTTTAATCGTCTCTGAGGGCATTCTTTACCGCCTCAACGAGGCGTTTTTTCTTATGAGAACGAGCCCCGTAAAGCTTTCCAGCGAAGGAGGTTACGATGGCTAATAAGTCCTCAACAAGTTCTTTTTCTGGTGTTTTCTCCTCATCGTCGAAGATTACTTCAATCTCAACGCCGTGTGAGTTGAAGTATTGTTCGAGGTATTTGAAGCCGAAGCGGGTGAGCCTGTCCCGGTAAGTTATGATGACTTTAGTAACTTCTCCGCTCTCGACGAGTTTGAAGAGCTGTTTTAATCCCTTCCTGTTCTCGTTCAATCCGGAAGAAATGTCCGTAATGATTTTGGCCACTTGGTAGCCTTTGGATGAGGAGTAATTCTTAAGGTATTCAACTTGTCTTTCTAAGTCTTCCTTCTGGTCTCTGCTTGAAACTCTTGCGTAAATCACGACCTTATCAGGGATTTTGCCCTCAAGAATCCTCTTAATTTCGCTTTCTGGAACTCGGTATTCTTTGCCAACCCGATACGCCTTAATCTCGCCGGATTTTATTTTCCTAATTAGTGTCGGCTTGCTGATGCCTAAGAGTTGTGAGGCCTTGCCCGTCCGATAAAGCCTCATACCCCACTCCACCAAAATGAATTATGAGATAAAAACACTTAAACTTTACGCTTTTAACCCTTTATAAAACAGCCCCGTCTTCAGCACGAAGGCATCGTCGAAAATACCCCTCACCCCAAAGAACTTGAGGTGCTCGTTGATAACGTGGAGCGTGTCCAGATGATCGTCAACGACGAAGGGATAACCCCTGTCATCGGCGTAGCGTTTCAGAAGGAGCACCATGAAGTCAAGGGTGTAGTTGGGTGAAGTGTACTCGACGAGCACGGTTTCCCCGAATCCAATGGAATCCATGAACTGAAACACCTCGCCGAGCTTTTCCACAGCCACCACCCCACAGGTTAATCAAACGGATCCAAGATATATAACAACTTTGGTTCGGAAGATGCCGAAAAGTAAACTGCGGGAACCACCCAAGCCCAGCAAAAGATTTAAATATCAGGAATCCTACTCGCTCCGATGCCAATGAGGGGGGAGTGTCTTCTCCATCGCTCGAATCGCAACCGCGCCTGATTTCCCGGATAACCCCCCTATTCTGGAGTATCGCTCACGCTCTTTTGAAAAAATTCTGAGGAGGTATGGCCATGGCTGAGCTTAACTTCAAGGCCATTGAGGAGAAGTGGCAGAAGCGCTGGCTGGAAGAGAAGGCCTTCGAACCGAAAGCGAATGAAAAGCCCAAGGAGAAGAAGTTCTACATCACGGTCGCCTTCCCGTACCTTTCGGGGCACCTCCACGTCGGTCACGCGAGGACCTACACGATTCCCGACGTTATAGCGCGCTTTAAGAGAATGCAGGGCTACAACGTCCTCTTCCCGATGGCCTGGCACATCACCGGTGCGCCGATAGTCGGAATCGCCGAGAGGATAAAGCACCGCGACCCAAAGACGATACACATCTACCGCGACGTCTACAAAGTCCCCGAGGAGATACTCTGGAAGTTCGAGGACCCGAAGGAAATCGTCAAGTACTTCATGAAGGCCGCCAGGGAGACCTTCATCAGGGCTGGCTTTTCCGTCGACTGGACGCGCGAGTTCCACACGACGAGCCTCTTCCCGCCCTTCAGCAAGTTCATAGAGTGGCAGTTCTGGACGCTCAAGGAGGAGGGACTGGTCGTTAAGGGCGCCCACAGGGTCAGGTGGGACCCGGTCGTTGGGACTGCCCTCGGAGACCACGACATAATGGAGGGCGAAGACGTCCAGATACTGGACTACGTCATCATCAAGTTCATTCTCGAAGAGAACGGCGAGGAAATCTACATGCCGGCCGCGACGCTGAGGCCGGAGACGGTTTACGGCGTCACCAACATGTGGCTGAACCCCAACGCCACCTACGTCAAAGCAAAGGTCAAGCGCGGCGAGAAGGTGGAGAGGTGGATAATCAGCAAGGAAGCAGCTTACAAGCTCTCCTTCCAGGACAGGGAGATTGAAGTATTGGAGGAGTTCAAGGGCGAGAAGCTGATAGGCAAATACGTGAGGAACCCGGTCACCGGCGACGAGGTCATCATCCTGCCGGCAGAGTTCGTTGACCCGGACAACGCGACTGGAGTCGTTATGAGCGTCCCGGCTCATGCGCCCTTCGACCACGTGGCCCTTGAAGACCTCAAGAAGGAAACCGAGATTCTGCTGAAGTATGAAGTCGACCCGCGCGTGGTTGAGGAGATAAGCTACATCTCGCTGATCAAGCTGGAGGGCTACGGCGACTTTCCAGCTGTGGAAGAGGCTGAGAGGCTCGGCGTAAAGAGCCAGAAAGATGCTGAGAAGCTCGAAGAGGCCACCAAGAACATCTACAAGGCCGAGTACCACAAGGGAGTCTTCAAGATAGAGCCCTACGCAGGCAAGTCAGTCCAGGAGGCCAAAGACCTCATAGCCAAGGAGCTCCAGGAGAAGGGCATAGCCGAAATAATGTACGAGTTTGCAGAAAAGCCGGTCATTTCGCGCTTCGGCAACCAGGCGGTCATCAAGATAATCCACGACCAGTGGTTCATAGACTACGGCAACCCCGAGTGGAAGGAGAAGGCCCGCGAGGCCCTCGCAAACATGACCATCTATCCAGAGAGCAGAAGAACCCAGTTCGAGGCAGTCATAGAGTGGCTCGACAAGAAGGCCTGCGCGAGGAAAGTTGGACTGGGAACGCCGCTGCCGTGGGATCCCGACTGGGTCATCGAGAGCCTGAGCGACTCGACCATCTACATGGCCTACTACACGATAAGCAGGCACATGAACAGGCTGAGGGAGGAGGGCAGGCTCGACCCGGAGAAGCTCACGAGGGAGTTCTTCGACTACCTGTTCCTGGAGGAGTTCAGCGAGGAGCGCGAAAAGGAACTCGAAGGGAAGACCGGAATCCCGGCTGAAACCATCCACGAGATGAAGGAGGAGTTCGAGTACTGGTACCCGCTCGACTGGCGCTGCTCTGCCAAGGACCTGATACCGAACCACCTGACGTTCTTCATCTTCAACCACACGGCGATTTTCAGGAAGGAGCACTGGCCGAGAGGAATAGCCGTCAACGGCTTCGGAACGCTGGAAGGCACCAAGATGAGCAAGAGCAAGGGCAACGTGCTGAACTTCATCGACGCCATCGAAGAGAACGGGGCAGATGTGGTGAGGCTCTACATAATGGGCTTAGCCGAGCACGACAGCGACTTCGACTGGCGCAGGAAAGAGGTCGGGAAGCTCCGCAGGCAGGTTGAGCGCTTCTACGAGCTGGTGAGCGAGTTCGCAGGCTATGAGGCGGAGGAGACCGAGCTGAAAGACATCGATAAGTGGATGCTGCACAGGCTGAACAAGGCCATCGAAGGGGCAACCCAGGCGCTCGAAGAGTTCAGGACGAGGACTGCTGTGCAGTGGGCATTCTACAGCATCCTCAACGACCTGCGCTGGTACATGCGCAGAACCGAGGGCAGGGACGACAAAGCGAAGCGCTTCGTTCTCAGAAAGCTCGCCGAGGTCTGGGTCAGGCTGATGGCGCCGTTCACGCCGCACATCAGTGAGGAGCTCTGGGAGAAGCTGGGCGGAGAGGGCTTCGTGAGCCTGGCGAAGTGGCCGGAGCCGGTTCCGGAGTGGTGGAACGAAACCATCGAGGCCGAGGAGGAGTTCGTAAAGGCCCTCATCGAGGACATCAAGGAGATAATCCGCGTGGCAAAGATAGAGGACGCCAAGAGGGCATACGTATACACTGCACCGGAGTGGAAGTGGCGCGTTGTCGAGGTCGTCGCGGAGAAGAGGGACTTCAAGTCAGCCATGGCAGAGCTGATGAAGGACCCAGAGATGAGGAAGCACGGCAAGGAGATAAGCAAGCTCATCCAGAGGCTCATCAAGGAGAGGGCCTTCGATGTCAAGCGCATAAACGAGGAGAAGGCCCTGAGAGAAGCCAGGGACTTCATGGAGAAGGAGCTCGGAGTCGAGATAATCATCAACCCGGAGGAGGACAAGGGAGGAAAGAAGAAGGCCGCGATGCCGCTGAAGCCTGCGGTTTACGTGGAGTGATATGGATTTTGTTCTTCTTCCCATATTTTGACTATTATAGGTTTTTCAATAATTTGATATTTCCCATCAATTTTTGGATTCAAAATATGAACTTTATCTGATCCCTCTAGGTACAAATCTATACTGACTATCTCACCAGGATTGAAATCCTCGATAATAACTTGCAGGTAATTACCTCTGCCTCCCCATGTTTTTATGTTTCCTGTTCCCCTTATGCTATAGTTTTCCAAAAATCCCTCTGTTCTTATTTCAAATGAAACAAACTTAGAAGTGGCTTTCCCAATATTTTCGACTAATACTGTGACTACAGGGTCTGTTTGAGGTAGTTGCTCTTGGAGGGAGATTCTTATTAGTGGTTTTGGTTGTAAAGCACTGTTAATCTTATTGGCGATCAAAGTTGATGCTACACCTACGAGAATACCTACTATAAACCCTAAGATTTGTTTTTTGGTGCTAGGACTTAACATACTCTCCCCTATTAGTTTTTTAGATAGTGAGAGAAATTTAAGTTTTATCGTATTCAGCATTAATCTGAGTATACACAAAAAACCAAAAATCAACATAATGATAAAAGAGAATCGTAATGGCAGAGTTCACAAGCAACAGAAATGAGGGAAAAACCAAGAAGACATCCATTGAATTTTTAACCCCACCATTAATTCTCCCCAACTTATAAAACCTTTTCTCCGAAAAAGCCTTAAAGAGAACGTCTTTAGCCGTTTTCGGTGTCATCCATGCCCGTTGACGAAGAGACATTTAAGAAAGAAGTTCTTTCCAAGATTCCTCCCCGAAACGAGCCTCCCCTACCCTCAGACTGGCTTCACACCGAAATGCTCGAACGCTTCCGCGTCATCGGGTTCGCGCCTATCAAAGAGGGCATGAACGTCCTTGAGGTTGGCTGCGGTGCTCACGCGCTAACCACCGTTCCGTTAGCGTACCTCGTTGGCGAGACAGGTCGCGTTGTTTCCATAGACCGCTCCCGCTGGCGCTTCTTCGAGGAGGTGACGTCATCTGCAGGACTAAAACACAGGATAATCCCTCTCAAGACCGACGCAAGGGAGCTTCCCTTCCCGTTCAAGACCTTCGATTTAGCCGTTCTCGTTCACGGAATCAGGAGCCTGAAGAGCGAGGAAACAATGGTCAAGGTCATCTCGGAGATGCTTCGGGTTTCCGAAGAGGTCTTCATCGCAGAGAGCCTGCCCACAGCGAACAACGAGAGGCAGAGGGCACACCTTGAGCTCTACAACCTCCGTGAAGAGATTTTTGAGGCGCTGTTCGGCGAGAAGGACGACCTGCATTACCCCACGCTCGAAAAACTCCACGAGCTCGTAGAGGAAGCCGGGGGAGAGATAATCAAAAGTGGGACATTCGAATCTGGCCTGCCTCACTACCTCGCCTACATCCCCCGCGAATACGTGGGACGGATAAAAGACGAGAGAAAGCGCACGGAGCTTTTGAGGCGCTGGGATGCGGCCTACGAGAAATGGAAGAAAGGCGCGGAGCATCCGCCGGTTGGCTGGCTGGTGGCTAGAATTTAATTTTAAACGATTTGTACCAGGCTTTGGGGCTACCAATCGCGGGATATATCATGTAATGTTCGACTGCATCCCTGTTCCGGAGGAATTTGTCTATGTGGTACCTCAGCTTTTCGTTGTTGCTCTCCAGAAACCTCAGCAGAATGTCGTAGTCGCCGCCCAGATACTCCGTTACCTCATATATCCTCGGGTTGTTAATGGCATCCGCTAGAAATTCGTTTATTTCCTCCACCTTCGCATGCTGGTTGAGCTTTACCATTACATCGGCATATGCCACGTCCGCGGCTCTCAGGAGCAGAAGGCCGATAATCTGCAGGTATCCCTTCTCCTGGAGCCTCAATCTGCGACGTCGGACCGTTGTTATTGACACGCCCACCCGTTTAGCGATTTCAGTGTCGCTCATTCTGCCGTTTTCCCGCAGAGCTTGGTATATCTTCAGGTCAATATCATCGAGCTTGTTCTTGAAGATACCCTTCATGACAACAACTTCATCATCCTCCATCCAAACGCCCCCATGAAATCTCATGGCTAAAACTTAAATAAATTTTTCATCATTTCGAATGTTTGTGATCAAATTCCTGCATAAATCGACAAAATCTAAACATGGGCTTTCTAAGAGCAAAAGTCGCTGTGGACATAATTGAAAAGAAAAGGCGTCAAGAAAGCCAGTGCCTTGGTGTAAATTTGTCAGGGGACGTTGACGCCTTCAGTCTCATTAGGAGGTAGTAGGCAATTGATGTTATTATGAAGGTCTGGATTGCTGGAAGCCCAAAGAAGTGCTTGTACTGCATATAGTACCCCGAGAGTATTCCAACGACCAACGCTAGGGTGGCCATTAAGTTCCATCCCTGTATATCCTCCCACTCCTCCTTCCGTAGCACAAAAAAGTCCGTCATCATGACGGCCGCTATTGGGGGAAACACTATGCCCAGGAGCAGGAGGAAGTCCATGTACCTGCTCAGTATTCCCGCAAGCGCTAGGAGCATGCCCACTATAACTATGCCGGCGGTTGCCATCGCTCTAGCCCTCCCCGTCCGAAGGTTAAGCATGTTGGAGAGTGCAAGCCCCGGAGTGTAAACGTTGACTATCTGAGTGGTCCACTGGGCAACGAACATCATGAAGTACGCCCAGAACGGATATCCAAGCGCCACCATGACCGCGACGATGTCCCACGTGCCAACGCCCACAGCCATTATTGCACCAACGACCATCAGGATGAATCCCACCGCCATTGTGAGGGAAGGAACAAGAACCGCGTTCTTCCATCCCGGCTTTGTCTGTCTGCTGTAATCTGATATCATGACCCACTGAACCACGTTGACTCCTATAACCGTGGAAATGGCCACCGCTATAGTCATCTGCGGGGTGGGGTTCCAGTTTATTATCCCGGACACGCCATGCTTCATTACCGAGAGATAAACGCCGAGGCCGAATATAAACAGTCCCACTGGAACGGCAAGGTAATCCGTCCATTTCATTGAAGTATAGCCCAAAATTGCCGGGATTCCGAATATCACTCCAAGGATAACTACGATTAACGCCCACGCCCCCCAGCTAGCAGTGTAGTCTATCCCCAAGGCTATTGAAATCGCATTGGCCATTATGGCTGTTTGAACTCCCCACCAGCCGAGACCCATTATGATAACCAGCAGAGCCACCAGGGTTCTTGCCTGAAGGCTCCCAAAGGACTGCCTGGCTATGACCGTCGAGGCCCTGCCGGTTTTTGCACCAATGTAGGCGTTGAGGGAGTCGCCCACCCAAGTTATCAGCAACGCCACTGCAACTATCATCGCAACTTTCGCCACGCTAAAGCTCCCAACGAGTCCTGCACCCACCATCACAACGCTCAGAGTGAACTCCACCCCGGCGTACACCACGGCGGGGCTAACCCAGGATTCCCTGCGCTCCAGAGGCACAGCGTCTATAGCCACGTCTTTCTCCTCAGAATGCTTTAAATTCTCCACAATTCCCAACCAGACCACCTCCAGTTAGACACACAACAACTCCCTTGTGGCTTTGGTAAGTCTGAGTCCGTGTCCGCCCTCCACGAGGACGTCATCCTCAATCCGTACCCCAAATTTCCCGGGTAGGTAAATCCCCGGCTCTATTGTGAATACCATGCCCGCCCGCAGGGCTACGGAACTTTCCGGCGAGATGTAGGGCTCTTCATGTACGTCGAGGCCTAGTCCATGTCCCGTCCTGTGGATGAAGTACTCGCCGTAGCCGGCTTTTGCTATCGTCTCCCTTGCAACCGCATCAACATCCCTCGCAAGAACACCAGCACGAACAGCCCTGCAAGCCCCCTCCTGAGCCTCCTTAACTACCTCGTAAACAGTCAGCACGTTTTCACTGGGTTTTCCTACGACAACCGTTCGGGTTACGTCAGAACAATAGCCCCCGTACCTAGCCCCATAGTCGAATACCACGACATCGCCCTTTCGGATTTTCCGATCAGTTGACCGGTGATGGGGATTCGCACTGTTCGGCCCAGATGCCACAATCGGTTCAAAAGAAACCCCTTCCGCCCCTAAGCGCTTCATCGCGCAATCCAGCCAGGTAGCGAGCTCTTTTTCCGTTCTGCCCTCCAGCCCCTGCTCTAAGAGGGCGTAGAATGTCTTGTCCACTATCTCCGCCGCTTTCTGAAGAAACTCGACCTCCTCACGGCTTTTAATAACTCTAAGCTCAGACACAATCGGACCAATGCGCTCCAGCCGGTACTTCCCGAGTATTCCCGTTCCAAGGAGCAGTCCGATCGGCATGGCATCGTCAACAAAGAGCGACCCGCCCTCAGGGGCATGTTCGGATAGAACCCCTCTGAAAAGGCGGTACGGGTTTTCCCCATCCCGCCAGAGAAGGATTCTTCCGAACTCCCAGTTTCCAAGTTCATTTTCGTACAGCTGTGGTGCTATTACGACCGGCTCCCCCTCCGCCGGCAGGAGCAGGAGAAAAAGCCTCTCCAGCGAGCCCAGGGGCGCCATTCCGGTTAGGTAATAAAAGTTGGAGCCGGGAACTAGGACGGCTCCCACGGCTCCGTTCTCCCGTATCATGTGTTGAAGCCTCAGCAACCTCTCTCTATAATCCATTAACGCTGCCTCCCACTTTCTCTCTGAGCGATCTAGTCCGTTCCCAATCGACCTCCATCCTCTGCGGATCAATGACAACGCCATAGATTTCCCTGGCAGCTTCAAGGGAGATGAGATCATTCCTGTAGTCCTCCAGAACAAGCTCCGGGGCCCTTTCCAATGGGTTCCCCCAGCCCCCTCCGCCGGAGGTTCTGATGCTTATCAAATCTCCCCGTTTCAGCAACTCCGCAGAGATTCTGCGTATCTCCTCCCCCCTGCCATCACGATAGACAACGACCCTGTTTCCCGGGCCGGGGAGACCTCCGTCCACACCCCAAGGTGGGAAGTCGTGTCTGCCCACCTGGATCGTAACCAGGGCCTGACTGTTCAGTATTCTGTACTCCCTGATAACGCCGAAGCCGCCCCGGTGCTTTCCGTGTCCAGCGCCGTCCTCAACGTTCAGCATGTATCTCTCAACGAGAACCGGGAAGTTCCTCTCGTAGACTTCCGACGATGCTATATACGTCTCCCCATCCCCGCAAGCCACGAGCCCACTCGTTCCGTCCATGTCATGGCCCGCGCCCCATCCTCCGGGCTGGGGCTCGACTATTGCAAAAGGTTCGCCGGTCCGGTCGTTGATACCACCGACTATCGTTGCTATTATGGAGAGGAAATGCCCTGCGGTCAGCTTCTCTGGGATATGCGGTGCCAGCGCCTTCCAGACCAAATCGGTGGCAAAGGCTATTGCCTCCCAGTCCGTTGATGTTGGTGCAGGTTTTATGGGGTGGAAAACCGTACCCTTTGGTGCTATAATCTTCAAGGGGCTAAAGAATCCCCCGTTCGGATAGGCATGCGGATCAGTAATCGCCATGTATACCTCCCTGACCCCCGAGACCGTGGCGGGATATGGGGAATTTATGGGACTCATCACCTGCTCCGCACTGCCGGTAAAGTCCACGGTAACGTCTTCATCCGTTATCGTGATTTTTGCCCTCACGTAGAGGGGCTCCTCAGTCCCAGCGATGGAGCCGTCTATGTAATCCTCGGCCTCGAATTCCCCCTTCGGCAGTTCTTTGAGTTTCATTAGGGCATACTTCCTTCCATCCTCCAGAAGCTTTCTCATGGCAAGGAGGACGTTGTCAACACCGTATTTCTCAATGAGAGCCTGTATCCTCTTCTCCGCGACCTTCATGGATGCCGCCTGGGCCTCCATGTCCCCGAGCGTGTACTCCGGCAGGCGGGAGTTCTCAAGGATTATATCTATAACGTCCCTGTTGGGCTTCCCCTCACTGTACAGTTTGACGCAGGGGAGCTGAATTCCCTCCTGGTATATCTCCGTGGCATTGGGGTTCCAGCTTCCAAAGGCCATGCCGCCCACTTCGGTCCAATGTCCCTTGTTGAGTATCACGCCTATCAGCTCGTCCCTGTAAAAGACCGGCAGGGCAAGTGTGACATCGTTCAGGTGCGTTCCGGATTCATAGGGCACGTTGCTGACGATAACATCCCCCGGATGGAGGGAATCCCCCCATTTATCCAGAACCTCCCTAGCGGCAAAGTCGAGAACCCCAGAGAACGCGGGGACGCCGGGTGCCTGTGCAATCAGGTTACCTTCGGAATCCGTCATCCCAACGGCAAAATCTAGGACCTCGTAGATAACAGGGCTCTTGGCGGTCCTTGCAAATGCCTGGAACATCTCCTCGTTGGCAACAACGAGACCGTTCTTTATAACTTCCAAAGTGAATGGGTCCGCGCTCATTCCATCACCCCCTCCGGATAATAATGTTGCCATACCGATCCCTCACGAGTTCTTGGTTCTCAAGAACGAGGACCGTTGAGGTAGGATCCTCAAGAATGGCAGGTCCTTCAATCCCCGTCTCCACCGGTATCTTCCTCCTGTCGAGGACCGGCATATCGACGAAATCGCCGTGTATGAAGACGTTTCTGTGCTCCTTAACGGCATCATCCAGAGAAAGACCCTCGGCGTCGACTTCACGTATCGCCGGCCTTCTGACCTTTACGATTCCCACCCCATGGAAATTGACTATCTCCACGGGACTGTCCGGAAGCCTAAAGCTGTATGCCCTTTCATGGTATACGTGGAACTTTTCAATGATGTCCGGAATGTCGCTCTCTTCGAGGGTTCCAGTCTTTATCGGCACCTTAACGGTGTGTTCCTGACCCTTGTACCTCATGTCCGCATAGTGGAAAACCGTCAGCTCCCCGGCACTGATGCCTTCCTCCTCCTCAAATATCCTGGTTACCCTTTTATCGACCTCGGAATACGTTCTGTTTATACTGTCCACGTTCCCGGCCTCAACTTTGACAACGTTGGTGACTATCACGTCGTGTCTTATGTCGGTAAGCAGCATCCCCCACGCCGAGAAGACTCCTGGGGGTATCGTCGGGATTATTATTTTTCTAATCTCCAGATCCTCCGCTATAAACGGCGCAAACATCGGGCCCGAGCCACCGTGGGCTATTAAAGAGAACTCCCTTGGATCATAACCTTTCTGCACAGAGATTATTCGTATGGCGTTCGCCGCGTTCTCGTTGGCAATCCTGACTATCCCCTCGGCGGCCTCCTCCACAGAGATGCCGTAATGGTCAGCTATCTTTCCTACGGCATCCACCGCCAGGTCTCTGTATATCTTCATCTCACCGCCCAGGAGATACTCGGGGTTTATTAGGCCGTTCACCACGTAAGCATCGGTAACCGTTGGTTCGGTTCCACCCTTGCCGTAGCACGCGGGCCCCGGGTCTGCACCCATTGCCATTGGACCGACCCTGAGGTTCCCGACTTCATCAATCCATGCCACACTCGTTCCGCCGTTTCCAACCTCCTCAATCTCTATGACCGGGACCTTCACGGGGTAGCCGGGATTGAACTTATCGCGCCCAACGAAATATTCACTGTGAACCTTTGGTGTCAGGTTCTCGACAAGGCTGGCCTTGGTCGTGGTGCTGCCCCCGTCGAGGATTATCACGTTCTTTTCGCCCAGGAGTTCGGCTATCGCTATACCCCCAATGACACCCGCGATTGGGCCGGACTCTATTGAGTATATCGGAAACTCTTTGACAAAGCCAAAGGATGCCATTCCTCCGTTGGACAGCATGGAAAAGAAAGATCCCCCGTACCCCATGCCCCGTATCTCCCTCTCAAGAATGGAAAGGTACCTAACCATCTTCGGCTTCACAAACGCGTTAAGAACAGCGGTGTTTGTGCGCTCGTACTCACCCCACTCCCGGGTAATCTCGTGTGCCATCGTCACGGGGAGGCCCTCAAGCCCCTCCTCCTTCAGAACATCCTGGGAGATTCTGGCAGCTTCAATCTCATGGGAGGGATTCGCGTAGGAGTTAAGAAAGCTGATGCATATCGACTCCACCCCAGCATTGAGAAGCCGCTTCACCGCCCCCCGTACTTCGTCCGCCCTTAGGGGCTTCAGCTCACTGCCATCGCCCAGTATCCTCTCATCAATCTCTATACTCAGGTACCTCGGGACGAAGGGTTTGGGCTTTTTGTATCTGAAATTGTACATGTCCCTCCTGTTCGCCCTCTGGAGCTCAAGAATGTCCCTGTGCCCCCACGTGGTTAGCAGTCCAACCCTTGCCCCATCCCGCGTTATAATAGAATTTATGACGAGGGTCTGACCATGGATGACCATGATTACCCGGGACATATCCAAGCCGCTCTTTTTTATAGTATTCAAAACACCCGCCGACGGCTCCGACGGCGTTGTTTCCCCCTTAACCCAGACGAAATCGCCGGTTTCAGCGTCGTATCCAACCAAATCCGTAAAAGCCCCCCCTATATCAACACCCAATCGATATCCCATGCACTTCGCCTCCCGGATGTATGTTTAAATTTTCCACATTTTGTGCCCAAATTGTGTACAAATATCGAAATACGTTACTATTATTTAAACATTTTTGGGTAAAATTTTGCGATTATTGCCAAAAATACCATGGCAAGGGCCAAGTTCGCGGCAAATCTGTTCGAAGTATTGCGGTAAAAATTGCCACAGAAGTCTTTTATAGAACCAATTTAGACAAAAATTTGAAACATTAAAACGGAGATGATCCAGATGCCAAAGACGTTTAATTTTGAGGAGGAATGGTCAAAGAGTCCGGGGGAGGCAATAGAAGTTCTCGACATCGGCGGGGACATTCAGGTGGGGATACTCACAATGCCGCCCCGCTCACGGCTTCCTGAGGAGGGGTTCAGCATTCACGATGAGTACCATGAGTTTGCCTACGTTGTGGACGGAGACGTCATCCTGGTAACCAACGGAGACCGGTTCCCGGCAAGCACTGGGGAGTTCGTCTACAATGAACCAGGCACCCCCCACTACACACTAAACAACACTAACAGACCGGCCAGAATCCTGTGGATGCTCATCAGAAAATAAAGACATCACAAGGAGGCCCTTTCACCCTTCGGCAGGAGGAACGAGAGCAGGGCGCTGATGACAAGTATGCCCATCATGAAGATCACCGCAACCTTCATCGTGTCTATGAAGGAGTTGTTCACGATTTTAAGCACCGCGTCGTGGTATTCCGGCGGAACGTTCAGCTCGCCCTGCTGCATCTTGATTATCCACTGAATCACCGCCTCCTTTATCTGCTCCTTGCTACCCTCGAAGAGGCCGGACTCGTAAATCTGCCGGGTTATGCTGTGGATAACACCGAGAACCAGAACCGCACCGATGAAGGCCGTTCCGAGAGACAGGCCGAACTGCTTCTGGGCGTTGAATATTCCAGAAGCGTCCGCCTGCTGTTCCGGTTTGGCGCCCATCATGGCGAGGTTAGTTATCTGGGAGAATATCAGCCCGAAGCCGGTGCCGTAGAGGGCGAGGCCGATGGCGAAGTCGGAACCTTCCACACCAGGCTTCAGGACGCGCAGGACGAGGTAGAGACCAACGAAGGTCAGAACTATGCCGAGCTGGATTATCTGCTTTGGCGTGAGGTACTTCGCGAACCTCTGCCCGCTCATGGAGAAGATGAACATCATTATCGAGAGCGGGACTACGACGAAGCCCGTCTGGATGGCGTTGTAGTGAAGGTACTGCTGAACGAAAACCGGAATCGTGAACATTATACCCGCGAGGGTTATCTGGAAGAAGATGCTCACCAGGTTGGCGGCGGTGAAGACCTTGGACTTGAAGATGTCAACGTCTATGAGCACGTCCTCGCCCCGGCCCTTCCTCCCCTCCTCGTACTTCCAGAAGGCGACTAGAACCACCAGGCCGGCGACCATGAGGAGCAGAACCGGCGGATTGGAGAGGGGGTCCATTATCAGCACCGAGAGCGTGAGCAGGAACAGACCCACTCCAACGAGTGCCGCTCCGATAACGTCGAGCTTTATCCGCTTCTCAGGCTTGTAGTCGGAGAGTATCTTCATGTAGGCGAATATCCCCGCGGCGATGAAGGCCTCCATGAAGAAGCCAAGACGCCAGGTGATGTATGTCGTGAAGAAACCGCCTATTATCGGGCCGAAGGCCGCCGCCGCTCCGCCGACGCCTCCCCAGACGCCGAAGGCGAAGGCCCTGTCCTTGCCCGTGTACTCCTTGGTGATGTACGTAACCGTCGCGGGCATCATCATCGAGGCGCCGATGCCCTCAAGGATGGACCAGCCGAGAAGAAGAACCGCGAGGTTTGGAGCGAAGGCGGCCATCAGCGTTCCAACGGTGTATATGACCAGCCCCCTGAAGAAGACCTTCTTTGTTCCCCAGATGTCGGCGAGCTTCGCGCCGGTTATCATGAAGGCAGCCATGACGAGGGCGTAGAGCGTTATCGCGCCTTGGACGCCCGCCACGGTTGTGTCGAGGTCACTCACAAGGGCGCTGATAGAAACGTTCATCATCGTCGTGTCGATAAACATTATGAAGAGCGCCGCGCTCATTATGATAAGAACTCCCCACTTTGACTGTCCCATCCGGTTCACCAAAGTATGGTTACGGGGAGCGATGTTATAAGATTTTGCATGAGAACCCATTGGTGAAGGAATCAAAGGAAAAGGGTCAAGATCAGAACTCCCTCTCGACGAGGAACTCGGCGAGCAGCTCCAGGTCCTTCCTTGCCTCGCTCGCAGGGAGAACCTTCAGGGCTTCGTTGGCCTCCCTGACAAGGTTCTTGGCGTATTCCGCCGCATAGTCTATGCTGCCGTACTTCCTGAGGAGTTCGATAGCCTTGGCAACTTCCTCCTTGACCTTCTCGTCGTGTATCAGCGCGTCGCCCTTTGCATCGCCGGCGTACTTGCCGAAGACCTTCAGGAACTCGGCTTTATCCTCCTCGCTCGCGTGGTCGAAGAAGTGGCTCACTATCAGCGTCTTCTTACCCTTCCTTATGTCGCTCCCGACGGGCTTTCCGAGCTTCTCCTCGTCGGCTATGAGGTCGAGCACGTCGTCCCATATCTGGAAGGCTATGCCAACGTTCATTCCCCACTTGGCGAGGGCTTTGATGTACTCCTCGTTATCGGTGCCGACTATTGCGCCTATCTCCGCCGAACCCTCGAAGAGCGCCCCGGTCTTGCCGCTAATCATCGTGAGGTACTCCTCAACCGTAACCTCCTCCCTCGTCTCGAATTCTATGTCGAGCGCCTGGCCCTCGCAGAGCATGTTGGAGGTTCTGACAAGAACGTCGAGGATGCGAGCCTTCTTCTCCGGGTTCACATCGGCCTTGGCGATGGCCTCAAAAGCCTTGGAGAACAGCAGGTCGCCGGCGAGGATGGCCATGTTGACGCCCCAGACCTTGTGGACGGTCGGCCTTCCGCGCCTCAGCTCGTCCATGTCCATGATGTCGTCGTGAACCAGCGAGTAGTTGTGGATGAACTCGACCGCGGCCGCTGGATAGAGCGCCTTTTCCGGGTCGCCGCCCACAGCCTCGGCGGCGCGGAGAACCACGAAAGGTCGGACGCGCTTTCCACCTGCGAGCGGGTAGTGTCTGGATGCGTCGTAGAGGTTCTTGGGCTCCCTCTCCGGGAGGAGCTCGAATATAACGCCGTCAACGTTCCTTGCCATCCCCTTAACCCTTGCGAAGAGCTCATCGTACTTTCCCATCGTATCACCCCGTGAGTGGTGAAAGTAATCTAAAGGAAAAATAGGACAACTCTTTATCAGTTTTACCCTACTCACCTTATCTCAACCAGGTAGCCGTTCCTCGACACAAAGACGTCCCTGCCTATCAGGTAGCCCTCCTCCTCGGCGAGCTCGGCGTAGTGGGTGAGCATCCTGAAGTCCCCGTGCGCGGGAACTATGTTCTCCGGATTGAGCAACCGGAGCAGGTAGCGGTGGTCTTCCCTGCTGGCATGGCCACTGACGTGGAGGTCCTTTATCATCCTGACACCCCTCATCTTGAGCTTCGTCTCAAGGACGTAGCGCTGGGCCCTGTTGAGTGGATTGGGTATCGTTCCGGCGGAGAAAACCACGGTGTCGCGCTTGCCGATGTCGTAGAGCTCACCGTTGGCCATCCTCGTGAGGACCGCGCCGGGTTCTCCCTGGTGGCCGGTGACTATCAGCAGATAGTTCTCCCTCGCTCCGGAAACCTCCTTGAGAACCTTCCTGACGGCATTTGGACTCCTCACGGCCTTCGCGCCCTTCATCTTGATGAGGCCGAGCTGCTTGGCTATTCCCGTGTATTTGGCGAGCGAGCGGCCGACCAGGACCGCCTGCCTGCCCATCTTGTTGGCTATCCAGATGAGCTCCTGAAGGCGGGCAATGTGGCTGGCGAAAGTCGTCGCTATCAGCCCATCGGCCTCCATACCCTCGTAGAGGAAGAAGTCCTCAAGGAGCATCTGAGCTACCGCCTCACTGGGCGTTTTGGTCGGCTGCTCTATGCGTGTGGACTCGGGAATGAGAACCTTAACCCCTTCCTTCCCAAGCTCCCTCAGGCGCTTGTAGTCCGGCCTCTCCCCGAGCGGGTTGTTGTTGTCGAACTTGAAGTCGCCGGTGTGGACGACGGCACCCTCAGGGGTGTGGACGACGACCATGGAGGACTGCGGAATGGAGTGGGTTATCCTGACGAACTCTATCGCCAGGTTCTCACTCACCTGGACTATCTCGCCGTACTCGGTCTCGTACATCGGGTTCTTGACCTCGAAGTACTGCTCGCTCTTGACCTCGCCCTTCGCGAGCTTTATCGTGTAGGGTGTGCCGTATATCGGGACGTCAGGGTAGTGGGGAGCGAGCTTGGCAACCGCGCCGATGTGATCGAGGTGACCGTGCGTGAAGGTTATGGCGACAACCTTCTTGTTCCTTATCGACGAATCGTCAGGAATCGCACCGAGCTTCTGGAGTTCCTTCGTTGGAAACTGCTGGATGTTGACATCTTCATGGATGAGAACGCGGTCAAGCCGGATTCCCATATCGATTATAACAACTTCCCCGTTGTATTCTACGGCGGTCATGTTCTTGCCTACTTCCTCGTAACCGCTAACTGTATGGATTTTTATCATGTCTATTCCTCCTTACGCCCCCAGGCCTCTCCTGAGGCGTGGGGCTGCGTTGGTCTTAATTGTGGGCAGGGGTTTAAAAAGGTGTGCATTCTCACGGGAGCATAATAAATGGAAGAACAAGTAGAAAAAATAATCATGAATTAACTTCAATGTACAGGCCAACGGGAACGTGCACCCGCTCGTAACTTGTCCAGAGCCCGTGTTTCACCGGAATCTCGACTGTGTATCTGCTCTCCATAGCATAAAAAGTTACAGAACTCTGGGGTCCCTTGTTCTTAACATGCCCCAGCATGACGTAGCTTGCATAATCACTCGTACTGAAGCCAACTGATATTGCTGCAAACCATGGAGGGAGACGATAGCCTGAGAGAACCGTCAGAATCGCTCCAACGGGCACCCCAACGCCAAAGCTATGCCCATCAGTCCCGGAGTAAATCTTCCCGTAAAATTCATCAATTCCAACCCTGTCCTCTATGGCGCCCCTCACTTTTCCCGATTTTTCCATCCACTCGTCCGGGAAGTTATATGGGGGTTTTCCGAAAGAGGCTCCACTCGTGATAACCTTAATATCCCCCGATTTTCTCTTTATCGTAAAGCTGTCGATTTTTGCGAAGTATCTCTCGTTTCCGGTCGGCTCGCAGGAGAGGAGGCAGTAATATTCCTTCTGGTAAATGTAATGCACGGTGCCTTTAAGCCACACGTAACCCCACGAGTTGGAGGGAACAGTGATATCATCTCCACCAGAGAAATAGTCTGTTATTGACCTTCCCAGAACCTTCACGGTTATTGAATCCGGATCGAGGGTCACTCGTTTGGAGATTTCATCACCGAACGCCACCGTAACGTCCGGCCCCCAGTGTTTTTTGACCTGCATCGCAACGTCCGCCGTTCCAAAGACGTTGCTCTCCGCCTTGTTGTGAATTATAAGGATGGGGATTTTCACATTCCTATACGATTTCTGATCTACGGTCTCCCAGACATAATACACGTCGTGTGCCATGGGCTGAACCGTTGATGTTCTTTTCTCAAGCCTTTTCAGATCTTTGATTCTTGCTTCCTTCAAGTTTATTCTAAGTTTAAAGGTATTTGCAAACGTGTTCTCGATCAATCCTGTTTCAAAGCCCTCTGGAGGGAGCGTGTAGAGTTTCCCATCCTTAACAATCCACACATCAACGCCTATAAAAGCTGTTTTAGATCCCTTCTTCTTGGCGATTTCCTTTGCCGTCTTGAAGTTCAGGGAAGAGAGCTTGACAACGTTGTTGGAAAATATGAAGCGCTTCTCCATGCTTCCCCTCCTCAGGACCTTTATGGATCCATTCTCGTCAAATGTCCAGACGGTGTAGTAAACCTTTCCATAATCTGTCAATGGTTTCCCATTGGTGTCAAGAATAGTTACTCTGGCTCCCCCAATAGGGGACGCTTTGGTGTAACCCACAACTCCAACAATCAGCAGTCCCAAGAGGACTGCCATCAAACCTTTCCACTTCACACAGTTCGCCCCCATAACTTATCTGCAATACTAATTATGCAACTTTTAATTATAAACTTTACTTTTTTTATTCTACATAAAAATTCTCTTTCTTTTTACTAGTTATAGTTCTATTCGGAGTTAGGTTTTGCTTTCAAAATGAGCAAATAGAAAGAAGAGTAAAAGAGTCGCGTGAAAATAGAGGATGCAAAATCACCGACCCCGCAGGTAAGCCAACAGGGTGATCCTCTGCTCAAGCCACTCCCTCGTGAAGCCCGTAACCACGAGCGGAACCGTCCTGAGCTCCTCGACGTTTTTAGCCCCAACGAGGAACATCGCGTTCCTTATCTCCTCGATGTAGCGCCGGAGGACTCTGATTACCCCATCGACGTCGCCCTTAACAGCCGGCCTGAGGAGCGGCAACGCAACGCCGGCGAAAGTAGCACCCATAGCTAAAGCCTTCGCCATCGTTATCCCGTCGCGCATTCCGCCGGTGGCTATAACCGGCAGATCGGTGGCGTAGCGAACCTCGGCGACGCTTATTGCAGTCTTTATTCCCCAGTCCCAGAACCTGAGGGCAAGGTTCCTGCCCATCTCGTCCTTTGCCCTGTAGTACTCAACGCCGCTCCAGCTCGTCCCGCCAAGGCCGCCGACATCAATCGCGTCTATTCCAATGCTTTCGAGCCTTATTGCAACCTCCATAGAAACGCCGGCACCGGTTTCCTTCGCTATAATCGGGTAGGGGAACCCGGCCTTAAGCTCGGCTAAGGCCTTCAAAACGCCCCTGTACTGCGTGTCTCCCTCGGGCTGGACGCTCTCCTGGAGGGGGTTGAGGTGTATCGCCAGAGCATCGGCCTGAATGGTCTCGACCGCTTTCAGGGCCTCATCAACCCCGTATCTGTCGGGCATCGTCTCGGCGAACTGCGGTGCCCCGAGGTTGCCGACGAGGAAGACGTCAGGGGCGACGTCCCTCACGTAGTAGCTCTCCCAGGTCTCGGGCTTCCTTATCATCGCCCTCTGGCTACCGACTCCCATCGGTATGTTCAGCTCCTGGGCGGCCTTCGCTAAAGTCTTGTTTACTTTTCCGGCCAGCTGGGAGCCCCTTGTCCCGCCGGTCATCCCGGCTATGAAAATCGGGTAGTCAAAGCGCCTCCCGAGGAACTCGACGCTGAGGTCTATTTCCTCCTTGTCTATCTCGGGCAGGCTCATGTGGACGAAGTGAACGTCCTCAAAACCGTTGGAAACGTGGGCCTGGACGTTTCTCTTCAAGCAGTGCTCGATGTGCTCAAACTTCCTGATGATCGTGAGTTCCTCCCTATCAAAAGCCTCCATTCCAACCACCGAAAAGAGAACGGAGCGGAGGGTTAAGAGGTTTTTGGAACACAAAGGCGGTTTCATCCCAGGCAACGCTTATATACATCAACGTATGATTTGGTATATTACGGAATATTTAACGGAGGAATGAAAAATGTCAACACCATCAGGGCGAAATATCGGAAACATCCTGGTCATCGACCTAACGCGGGAGAAGATTGTTAAACGGGAAGCTTCGCCCGAGACCGTAAAGCAGTACCTCGGAGGAAGGGGCTTCAACTCAAAGGCCCTCTTTGACATGATACCCGGCAGGATAGACCCCTTGAGTCCGGAGAACGTTCTCGCACTGGCCAGCGGAACTCTCGCGGGGACGGCGCTGCCGATGACGAGCAGGCTTCATATAAGCACCCTTTCGCCCCTCTCGGGCATCCTTGGGGACGGAAACGCCGGCGGCGAGTTCTCGGCGATGCTGAAGTTCGCGGGCTACGAGCAGATAATCGTGACCGGAAGGGCCGAAAAACCGAAGTACGTCTTCATCGAGGACGACGAGGTTGAGATAAGGGACGCGGAGGAGCTCTGGGGCCTGACCACCGGCGAGACCGTGGACTGGCTGAGGGACGAGCACGGGGACGAGGTGAGCGTCGCGGGGATAGGGCCGGCCGGAGAGAACCTCGTGCGCTTCGCCACGACGATGGTGGACAAGTACCACTCCGGGGCGAGGGGAAGCGGCGCCGTGTGGGGCTCGAAGAACCTCAAGGCGATAGCGGTCATCGGGACTAAGGGAATCGAGCCGGCGGACCCGGAGCGGTTCTACAAGATGGCCAAAGAAGATATCGACTACTTCAACCGCAACGACTTCGTCAGGAGGATTTACTCCGTCATCGGGACCCACTACGGGCTGATACAGTGGTATCCGAGCTGGAAGTACTTCCAGGTTCCTCTCAGCGCGGAGGAGTTGCCTATCGGGCTAAGGCCGCAGGACTTGGCCGAGTACGAGGTCGGAAGAACCCAATGCTTCTCCTGTCCTCTCGCCTGCAAGGACGTCTACTACCTGCCGAGCACGGGCGAATACGGGACGGCGAGCGAGTTCGAGTCGATATACGCCCTCGGCAGCAATAACTGCATAACCGACACCGAGGAGATCCTGCGGATGGAGCACATGGCGGACGAGTACGGGATGGACGTTATGACGCTCGGCGACACGATAGCCCTCGCAAGGCTACTCCACGAAAGGGGAATCCTGAGCGATGAGGACGTAAAGGGCGTTTCGCTTGAGTGGGGCGACGCCGAGGGACAGATCCAACTCATCGAGATGACGGCATATAGAAAGGGCTTCGGGAACAAACTTGCAGAGGGTTACCGCAACTTCGCAAAGCTCTACGGGGAGGAGGCCTTAGCCTACTGCTACGACGTGAAGGGCGTGAACAGGGGCTGGTACGAGGTCAACTTCATCAAAGGAATATTCACCCTCTCCCACGCGACCTCGACGAGGGGGGCCGACCACTTGAGGGGCCGCTCGTGGGCCTACTGGGAGAACGACAAGCTAATGGACATCGAGGTCGTGAGGGGAATGCTTGAGGCCGGCCTGCCTGACTACAGGAAGGATCCCGTCGGGGCGCTCATATACGGCGAAAGGGCCTGCACCCTGGCGGATTCCCTCGGAAGGTGCAAGGGCTCGATAAACAGCTGGCTCCAGGCGGTTCCGCTCGTCTGGAAGTATCCGGTCTTCAAAGGGACGGCAATGCTCCTGACGGCCTTCACGGGTATGGAGTTCACCGAGAAGGACGTCATAGACGCAACGGACAGGATATACCTCACGGAGATGGCCTTCAACGTCAAGCAGGGGATTAAGAAGAAGCACTACGACGTCAAGTTCCCGCCCGAGTTCGCCGCGACGGAGAGGGCAAAGGCGCAGGTGAGGCGGCACTGGGAGCTCGTTGATGAGTACCTGGAAAGGCGCGGATGCGACGTGGAGACGGCCTACCCCAAGAGGGAAACGCTGGAGGGGCTCGACATCGGCTACGTCGCCGACCAAATCGAGGGGAAGGAGTTTCCCGAGTGGGACGGCCCGGTAGGGGAGGTGGCCTGAATGTTCGTACTGGCGGTCATCTACGAGAACTGCACCGGCTGCCACCTCTGCGAATTAGCATGCTCCTTCAAGCACCATGGCGTCTTCGACCTCTCGCTGTCGAGGATAACCATCCTCACCAAGCCCGAGGTGCAGACGTCGGTTCAGGTCTACTGCCTCCAGTGCCGCGATGCGGCATGCGAGAGGGTCTGTCCGATGGACGCGATAAGCAGGGACAGAAACGGGGCCTACATCATAAACTACGACCGCTGCATAGGCTGCAGGGAGTGCGCCTACGCCTGTCCATTCGGGGCGATAAGCTTTGAGGTGGAGGCGAGGCCGATAAAGTGCGACCTCTGCGGGGGTGAACCCGAGTGCGTGGCGGTTTGTCCGCACGACGCCATAGTTTACATGGAGGAAAAGAAAGCCGCAAGGGAGCTGAAGAAGGCCAAGGCTGCTGGAGTTGCCTACGGACTTTACGGCGGGAAGGAGACGTCAGAACATCCAAGGAAAAAGGCGGAAGAGGCCGTTGAATACCTGATGAAGCTAGTGGAGAAGAGCGGGGAGCTGGACGTCTGATGGAGTATCTCCTCCACGTTCTGACGGAGAAGTGCACCGGCTGCATGGACTGCGTCGAGGCGTGCCCGATCGAGGACGGGATCAGGGTTATTCCCCTTCCTATCCTTCAGGGGCGATGGGACATTGCAATCTGCCGCCACTGCAACCCGGCGCCCTGCGTCGAGGTCTGCGAGTTCGGGGCGCTCAGCGTTTCGGGGAATGGGGCTGTGATTCTGAACCAGTCCCTCTGCACCTCCTGCAAGGCCTGCACTGCGGTGTGTCCATTCGGCGCGGTCTTCCTGAGGCCCGACGGGACGATGGCGAAGTGCGACCTCTGCTCCGGAAGCCCAAGGTGCGTCGCGGCCTGCGAAGAGGGTGCCCTCGTCTACGAAAGGGTCGAGAGGAAGAGGGCTCTGATGAAGGAGAAACCTTCGGTGGTGGAGCTTCTCGAATTCAAGGGACTGCGGTGAGAGCATGGAAGGGAAAATCGTGATAGTTGGCGGTGGAATAGGGGGGCTCTACACGGCCTTCAACCTCATCGAAAACGGGGTAGATGCGGGGGGAATAACCATTGTCGCCAAGGAATGGCCTCCCTACACGAGGCACCGCCTTGCGGAGATAGTCTCCAGGGGGCTTTTTCCAGACGAGGCCGTACTCGGCCTTGCGGAGAACCTTCAAAGGGCGGGCATTGAGGTTGTGGAAGGTGAAGCCCTAGAACTCAGGGAGAAGGAAAAGCTCGTTGTAGTTAGAACCGGAAACGGAAAACGCCGGCTGAGGTACGGCAAGCTGGTGGTGGCAACGGGAGGAAAGCCCTTCGTGCCGCCGATAAAAGGGATTGAGAAGAGGGGTGTTATCGGATTCCACGGACGGAAAGACGTTGAGTTTCTCGCCTCTCTGGCCTCAGGAAGTAGAGTTGCAGTAATTGGAGCCGGGCTCGTCGGGCTGACGGCGGCGGTGGCGCTGAGGGAGAGGGGACACACCATCACCGTGGTCGAGGCGATGGAGAGCGTGCTTCCAGGCATTTTAAAGAGAGGGCTCTCCGGGTTCCTCGAAGAACACCTAGAATCCCTGGGAATAAGGGTTCTCACGGGTTCCCTCGTGAAGGAAGTTGCAGGGAATGGAAGGGTGGAGGGGATAAAACTGGCGGATGGGAGGAGACTCGATGTAGATGCGATTGTTCTAGCCACGGGCGTGAGGCCCAGCTCCTCGCTTTTGCGGGACGACGGGAGGCCGATAGAGATCGACAGGGTTGGAAGAACCGCGGTTCCCGACGTGTACGCCCTTGGAGACTGCGCGATGAGCTGGGACTTCATCACCGGAAAGGCCGTTTACCGCCCCCTGGGCTTCGTGGCCGGACATTACGCGCGGTTGATAGCAGAGGAGATAGCGGGAAAGGGCGCTCTCGACAGGGGAGTAATCCCCGCGGTCTACGAGAGGATTGGAAGGGCGGAGGTCTACTCCATTGGACTGACGCCTGCGGAAGCAGAGAGGTTCGGCTTTGAGGTTAAGGTGAAAATTTCGGATGGGCGGAACTGGAGGGAAGCCCTCCTAACGGACGAGAGGGGACGCGTGCTCGGATGGCAGAGGGTTCACCTCGGTCACTTCCATTCGATAGGCTCCGCGGAGGCGTACATCAAGATAAAGGAAGCCTGGGGGTAATCAGCCGCCCCCACACGGGAGCGTCACGTTGAAGACCCTGACCTCCACCCAGCCGCCGGTGGAGTCGATCCACGCCGAGAAGTTGAATTCAAAGAAGAATTCCAGGGATCCGTTCCCAAAGACCGGATACTTAGAACCGAAACGAAGCTCCGGTCTGAGCTCAACGTATCCCGGATCAACATCGCCTCCACCGATGTCATGGAAATAAGCGAATATGACCGGAATCGTTGAGCATTTTGAGATGTTCGTTGGAATAAGGGGAAGCTCAATTCTTCCACCTTCAACATCATTGGAAGCCACGTATGCCATCCTTATCAGCTCAACCTTCGGTGTGGCAAATCCGGGAGTGGGGTAATACCACACATTATAACCCACCCTGCCGGGCACTTCATCCCCTTTTACAGTACGAACGGTCAAGTTGAGCTTGGGGAATCCCCTAAACAGCGGCCAGAATTCATCCGAAACACGAACGCCGGAAGGATAAAAAACAAAGACAATGTCGTTGCCATTCACAATCCGGTCCAGGGCTTTTCGTTCAATATCCCACCTGATGACAAAAACACTGCCATTAGGTGTCTCTGATACGGAACTCTCAAGATTCAGGTCCTCGGGTTTGGCCATGAAATACCCCAGATAACCCAGTTTAAGGGACAGCTCAAAAACCAGGAACGCTAGAACGAAGACCACTGCAATCAGTTTCTTCTTTCTCATCCGCAACCCGGAGGAGATAACTCAATGAAAATAAAAAGTTTGCGATTTGCGGGTTGTCCGTGATGTCGTCATCTTCCAACCCTCGTTCCGAAGCCATCTCCCCTTATCGCCCCGCCCAGCCTTCCGGGGACCTTTCCGTTGACGAACCAGACCTCCGAGTGCTCTGCTATCTTCCTCGCCTCCTCCAGCTTGTTGCAGATTCCTCCGGTGACGTCGGTTCCAGCCGCCGTGCAGTGGAGATTCTCAAGGAGGTAATCTATCTCCTCCCTGCCGAGGTTCTGAATCAGTCTTCCCTCGCCGGGCCTGCCGTCGTAGATGCCGTCAACGTCCATGAGGAAGATGACCTTCTCCGGCTCAAGCATCTTGGCGAGGTAGGTAATGATCTGGTCGCCGGAGAGTATGTCTATGCCCTTCGCGAGGTCTATCGAGACGTCCCCGAAGAGAACGGGGATGAACCTGAGCTCCAGCAACCTTTCCACGACCTCAAGGTCCCCGTAGGCAACCTCACCGTTCTCGGTTATGAAGACGGAGGATGTCGAGACGGAGAAGGCCGGCAGGCCCTCGCGGACGAACGCTTTGATGAAGTTCGCGTTTGCCCGAAGCATGGCCTGATGCGTCTCGGTGAATCCTATCCTCCTGAAGTTGGCGGTCTCCCAGTCCCCGGGAAGGCCTTCCCTTATACCGTACTTTTTCGCCTCGGGATGGCCGAAGCTCCCTCCCCCGTGGACTATGATGAAGTTCTCACGGGGATAGAACTTGGCTATCTCCCTCGCTATGTTTCTGACAGTTTCATGGTCAAAGTTCTCGGGTTCAGCATTCTTATCGCTGAAGACGCTACCGCCGACCTTGACGATTATCATGGCAGGACCTCCTCTATCCTGAGTCCCTCGCGGCTTATCCTCGTTATCATCGGTGTTCCGCCGGCTATCGTTATGGCCGTCGCGACTTCGCTCTGGTTCTCCGGGGCCAGGGCATACATGCAGCCGCCACCGCCGGCGCCGGTTATCTTCGCCCCTATCGCCCCGGCGACCCTCGCGGCGTAGACCAGCTCACTGAGCTTTTTGGTCGAGACTCCAAGGGCATCTAGGAGGCCGTGATTGAGGTTCATGAGCCGCCCGAGCTGGGCGAAGCGGAGCTCCTCGTCGAGGTCGGAGGTTATAACGTCGCGGGCCTTCTCAACTATCTTGCCCATCGCGACGAGCACCGGTTCTATGACCTCGGGCATCTCCTCGTAGGTTCTCCTCACCATGGCCACCAGTTCCGTAGTTGACCCGCTCGAACCCGTGTAGCCAACGACTATAGGTAATTCCATGAAGGGCAGGTGCTCGAAGTTCCCCTTCTCGTAGTGGATGAAGCCGCCTATGGCCGAAACCGTTGGATCTATGCCGCTCGATGCCCCCTGGACGAGGAGCTCAACCTTATGACCCAGCTTTCCTATCTCCTCGTTGGTCAGCTCAAGGCCGAGGAGCTTTGAAACCGCGCCGATGGTCGCTACAGCCACGGCGGCGGATGAACCAAGGCCGGCCCCAACGGGAATCTGTGACGTTATCGAGACCGTGATTCCTTTTCCGTTCGCGTCGGCCTCCTCCCTCACCAGCTCTATCGCCTGTCGGACGTAGCTGAGAACCTCGGCGGCTTTACCGTAGTCGCTCTCGAAGTAAATCTCGTCCTCGGAGAACGAAACAGTAAGGCCCGGAACGCGTATGTCTTTGGCCTCTATCTTTATCGCACCCTTATCATTGAACTCCGCCCACACGTAGGTTCTGAGGTCTATGGCAGCCGCAATAGCAGGTTTGCCGTAAACGACGCTGTGCTCGCCGAAGAGTATAATTTTAGCCGGGGCAGATGCCAGAACCCTCATCTTTGACCCTCCAGAAGGTTTCTTATGACGGTTTCCAGTTCATCAAGCTCGTTCTGGATGGTGTACCAGACGAGCGAGAGGTCAACTCCGAAGTAAGCGTGAATCAATCTATCACGCATTCCCGCAATTTCCCTCCAGGGGATTTCCGGATGAATAGCCTTGAATTCCGCCGGGATATGTTTTGCCGCTTCCCCAATTATCTCAAGGTTTCGAATCACTGCATCAACTGTTTTCTCGTCTCCAATAAACTCGCCGAAGTCCATGCCCGCGGTATACCGTTTAATTTTCTCAATGGCCTCAAGAATGTCCTCAACGTAGAGGAGCGGGTCTCTCATAAGTACTTCACCTCTCTCAGAATCCGTTCTCTAAGGCGCTTTTTCAGGGCTTCTCTTGTCACGAGGTCAACTTTAACCCCGAGAAGTTCCTCAAGGTACTCTTGGAGACGAACAAACGTTATCAACCCAACGGGCCGTTCGAACTCCACGAGGATATCAACATCGCTGTCCGCTCGCTGCTCGTTTCGGGAATACGAACCGAAGACTCCAATACGCCTAACACCGTATTGCTCACTCAGTTCCCTCCTGTGAGCACGCAGGATTTTTTGAACATCTTCAAGTGTTCTAACTCGTGTGGTCTGCATGGTAGAAAATAAGAGAAGCCCCTTATGGCCTTTTCGTTCACCGCCTGAAGACTATGCTCGCGTAGCCTACGATGGCATCCGTAGAGCGGCTGACCTCGAAGCTCGTCGTGTAGTGGAGCAGTTCCGCCTCAAGCGCCCCGGCGGAGCGGGAGTAAACCATCGCAGTTCCGACCCCTCCAGGCCCGCACATGGTGTGGTTCATCTCGCGGAGCTCCCTGAACATGCCCTTAACGTCGAAGTCGAGGATTCTCCTTATCACCCTGAAGTCCCACTCCTTTATCCTGTGTGGAAGCTCATCTGCGCGAGCTCTAAAGGGCACGTAGCCGTACATCGGGCCGTAGTGCATGAAGTCGGTGCTCGCAATAACGACAACGTCCCTGCCGAGTTCCTCGCTCGCCTCAAAGACCGCCCTTCCTAGGTCTTCGGAAACCTCCTCGTCCTGAATGCCGAGGGCTATCGGCACTATCCTAACCTCCTTCCCCGCGAGCTCGGCCAGATACTGGATGAAGGGAAGCTGAACCTCTATCGAGTGCTCGTATTTGTGGGCCAGCTCGTCGAGGTCGGCTATTCCAGAGAGCTTTGCTATGGCCTTGGCCATCTCGGAATCAACATCGACGTCGCCGAGGGGTGTGCGCCACTTTCCGGAGGGATAGACCGCTATCGGAGAGCCGAGGCCGGTATGGTTCGGGCCGAGGAGTACGAAGGTCTCGGGGAGACCGTCTTCAAAGATGGCCTTGTACGTCCTCGAAGCCGTGTAGCCCGAAAAGACGTAGCCGGCGTGGGGCGCAACGCCGGCAGTAATCTTTCTCTCGCTCCCTTCCTCGCCAAGGTCGCCCAAGAACTCCTCCAGCATCTCGATGAGCGCTTCGCCCGACGGGTAGAAGCTGCCTGCAACGGCGGGGTACCTTACTTCCATTCTTCCACCTCCAGCGGTTCTTGTGATTCAAACCTTAAATACCTTTGACCATCTTCAGCCCTGAGCCGGTGAGCGGGAGGAGAACCCTTGAGCCAGCACTGATCTCCCCCGATTCCATCAGCTTCCAGAGCGCCGCGAGAACCACCGCGGAGGTCGGCTCGACGATGAAGCCATGTCTTTTGAGCCAGTTGAGCGCGCCCATCGTTTCAAGCTCATCCACGCTTACGCACAGGCCGCTGGTTTCCTTAACTGCCCTCCTCATCTCCCGGAGCCTCGGCGGTTCAGGAATCGCTATGCCATCCGCGGCTTCGTTTTTCATCGGCGAGCGCTCGCAAAGGCTCTCGTAGCCCGAGGCCTGAACCGCCACGAGCCGGGGAAGCCTATCAATCTCCCCCATGTCCTTGAGCTCCGAAAATCCTTTCCAGAGGCCGAGGAAGAGCGTTCCGCTTCCAGTTGGAGCGATAACATAGTCGGGAACGCCGAGCTGCTCGTAGACCTCAACGGCGGCCGTCTTTGTTCCCTCAAGGAAGTACGGGTTGAGCCAGTGGGAGACGTAGGTAATCCCACTCTTCTCCGCGAACTCCACCGCCCTTCCGTGAACGGCCATCCTGTCGCCGTCGACGAAATGAATCACAGCTCCAAGGTGCTGGAGGAGCGAGAGCTTTCCTGGGAGCGTGTCGTATGAGACAAAGGTGTGAACCCTGATTCCCGAAGCGAGGCCGTAGAGGGCAAAGCTCAGGGCGGCGTTTCCGGAGCTGTCGATGACGACCTCGGTGATGCCCTCCTCCCTCAGCTTCGCCACCGTCACCCAGGTGCCCCTGTCCTTGAAGGAACCGCTCGGCTGGAGGTATTCGAGCTTGACGAACCCGCTGACTTGGCCTATTGGGAGAGTGCTCACGGGGGTTATGGCGGGCGTTGCTGGAGGGAGGCAATCCTCATTCACCGGGAGGAGATTAAGATAGCGCCGCATATCGAGGTGGGGCAGAAGGCTGCCAAAGAAATCGACGTGGTTCCTCTTCACGAGCAGGGTTCCGCCGCAGTCACAGGTCAGGCGAAACGTCTCGCGGTACACCTTTCCGCAGTGTGAACAGACGAGCATGGTACCACCCAAGGGTTTTTAGGTTCGAGCGGCAATAAATAACGCACAGAGAATAAAAAGGTGGTTGTCATGGTTGAGAAGTTCGTTTCGGCAGAGAGACCCCAGACGGAGGAGGGTTACCAGTACCACATAGCCTGCAGGCCGGGGGATGTTTCGAGGTACGTCCTCCTGCCGGGAGACCCCGAGAGGGTGCCGAAGATAAGCTCCCTCTGGGACGAGGCAAGGGAGGTAGCATTCCACAGAGAGTACAGAACGCACACCGGGAAGTACAAGGGGGTTCCCATAAGTGTTACATCAACCGGAATAGGCGGCCCCTCGACGGCTATAGCGGTAGAGGAGCTGGCCGCGATAGGTGCGGACACCTTCATAAGGGTCGGCTCGACCGGCGCGATACAGCCGGGAATGGAGATAGGGGACCTGATTATAGCGAAGGCCGCCGTGAGGCTTGAGGGGACGTCAAAGCAGTACGTGCGCGTTGAGTATCCGGCCGTTGCGGACCTTGAGGTTACCCTCGCGCTGATAGAGGCGGCAGAAACTCTTGGAGTCCGCTATCACATCGGCATCACCGCCTCGACCGACAGCTTCTACCTCGGCCAGGGGAGGCCCGGCTTGAACGGCTACTTCCCGAGCTTCGCGAGGAACCTCCTCGACGACCTGAGGCAGGCCAACGTCACCAACTTCGAGATGGAGGCCGCGACGCTCTACACGCTTTCCAGCATCTACGGACTCAGAGCCGGCTGCGTCTGCTCCGTCTTCGCCAACAGGGTAACCAACGAGTTCGGCAAGGCAGGGGAGAAGGAGGCCGCCCTGGTTGCCAGCGAGGCCGTGAAGATACTCGCGGAGTGGGACGAGGAGAAGGAGAGGGCAGGAAAGAAAGTCTGGTTCCCGGGGCTGAGGGGTTGATATGGACGAGGGATTGCTGGAAGTCAAAAGGCTGCTCTCAGAGGGAAAGCCCGAGGAGGCCCTCAGAAAAGCGGCCGGAATAAGCGACCCCTACTGGCGCTCATACGCACTTAGATGGGTGGCGGAGGCACATTCAAAGGATCCCGAGAAAGCGGTGAAAATCGCCGAGTCAATACGTGTCCCGTCGATAAGGGACGAAACCCTCAGGTCGCTGGCATACCTCTTTTCAAAATCCGGAAAGTTCAGGGAAGCGCTGGAAGTGGCAAGGAAGATCAAAAATCAGTTCCTTCGAAAGAAGGCGCTCAGGGCGGTCAGCAACTTCCTGGCGAGGAGCATAATATCAAAGGGGGTCACGGAAATACGGCTCAGCGACCTCAACCTGGACGAGCGGGATATCGAAGACCTGAAACCCCTCCCCTACGGGCTGATATACCGGGACGGAAAGATAATGCCCGGGGCGAAAATTCTTCCCCTGAAGGGGGAGGTCAGGGAGGGTGTGATCGAAAGGTTCGAAAAGCTCGGGCGGAGGAAGATTCCAGCCCCCGAATTTCAGGAGGAGAGCAACCTGGAATACGTCTCGGACTACGTTCTCAGACTCATAGAAAAGGGGAGCCTCACCGAGGCCGAAAACCTTGCCAGGGGGCTCCCCGAGCCCATGAAAAGCTACCTCCTGGAGGAGATAGGTATAAGGTTCCTTGAATCCGGACTGGAAGGGGAGGCTGAGAGAATCTTCGGAGAGCTCACGACGGCCAACGTTCTCGGCTCAATGCTAGCGAGAAAACGGCTGAATGATCCAGACGCCGTCATCGCGTACCTCGGCAGGATTCACAACCCCGCAACGAGGCTGATGCTTGCGTACGAGGTAACCAAAAAGAACGGTTTGAACGAGAAATTTTTGAGTGCGGCCCTGATGTGGGCAACGGATGAGTGGAAAAAAGGGAGGATACTGAAGTTTCTGGCGTTTGAAATGCTGGAGGAGGCCAAGAGAACGGGAGACGAGAGACTGAGGAGAATATCGAGGGAACTCTTCGAGCTCGGGAGGAGCATTGAAAGAGAATACCGAAGTGCAATCTAACCGGCCAAAAACGCTCACCAGCGGAGCAACTTGAAAAGTTAGCAACTTCAAAAAAGCACTTAACCTTCCGTTATCCGTTAAGATGTTTGAAAGACAGTGAGAACGGCGCTGAAACTTCTGGGAAAAGCTTCATTAAAGATTTGTAGCTCTCCGCTCAAAAGCTTGAGTAGAAGAGATTTTGCTCGCGAAATCGCGCATTCTCAAAGGAGAACACCCTCAAACAATTCCCATCACAGGGTTTACTCTCCCCTTGACGCCCTCCGGGCGTCGATTTAAAGTTAAACCCGTACTCAAAGAGCAAATCGAAAAGTTCTCACACCCAAAACAGTCAGTTATAGAGGAAATCACTCAAAATTTAGCCTCTCAAAAGGAGCTACCAACTTTTGATCAAACTTTTGCCCTGCAAAAGTTTGTGTGGTGCGGTGGCCGGGATTTGAACCCGGGCCAGCGGCGTGGCAGGCCGCTGTCCTAGACCAGGCTAGACTACCACCGCGCTACTGCAGTTCAGGCCCGTAGAATACTCACCTTCGGGCGCTTTATAAATCTTTCGGTGAGCTGAGACGGTTAAATTTATAAAGCGTTGTCGAGAAGGGTTAGCGGGCAGTGCCCCGGTGGCCTAGTCTGGATAGGGCGCGAGGCTGCGGACCTCGAGGTCCGGGGTTCGAATCCCCGCCGGGGCGCCATAGGAACTTTTCTGGTGAAAAGTTGCTCGGTAGAGGTGCATCAAAGTTGGCATGCCTTTTGAGATGGTTCGTTCTCATAAGGGGTTTGCCTTCAAACTCGCCAGTTTTGAATGTGTTTTTCTCTCTTAGCGCCCTTCGGGCGCTGATATTAAAAATTAAAACACTTTAAAGAGTGTTAGTTTGATATTAAACCCCAGCTTAACTCGCTCTTTAGTTAGTGCATGACTGTTTTCTGTTCTTTGGCGAGGAGGGAATTCATTTCGCCAGCCTTTCTCAAAGGCTGAGCGCGAGAAAAAGTAAACCTCACAATAACCGCTTTCACCTTTGAGAATTTCAAGCCTCTTGGGAGTTATTGGAAGTGCAAACACTCCCAAAATCTTCCCTCACAAGAATCACGAACTTTGATGAAACTTTTTCCAAAAGTTTCCTTGGTGAGGCTTTTCCCAGAAGTTTCAGCGCCGTTCTCACTGTCTTTCAAACATCTTAAAGGATGGCGGAAGACTAAGCGCCCCCATCGACCTTTAAAATCGGAGGTTTCAAGGCTTGAACGCTGTTCGGCTATCGCCTTATTACTTTTCGACACAGTAAAGTTTATAAGGCCCAGAGTTTTAGCTCACCACGGCGGGAGTGCAGGCGGGGGATACTTCGCCTTGATCGCGGCGCCGGCCAGGGGGCCGGTGGGGGTTCGCCCCCTCCCCCGCCGATTTTCTCCGCCGGGGTGATACGGTGAAGTTCAACACGAGGGCTGAGCTTCTCAACTTCGAAGGCGGAAGAAGCTACCGTCCGAGCCCTGAGCTTGAGCTCTTTCTCAGGGCCGCGAGCAACTTCGTGAGGGAGCCGAAGTTTTATACAGGGTCGGACGAGGACTTCCGGGCGCTGTTGGAGGCGTTCGAGAAGGCAATAAGGGCAAACCCGGAGTACGTCGCAAAGCTCGTCGTCTACGCCCGCGAGGAGATGTTCCTCCGCTCCCTTCCAACGCTCGGAACGGTTATCCTCGCCAACCACGAGAGGTACAAGGGCACCGGCATACCGAGGAAAGTCGGCGAGAGGGTCTTCACGAGGCCGGATATGCTCACAGAGGCCATCGCTATGCAGTTCACCCTCTTCGGAAAGCCGATACCCAACAGCCTCAAGAAGGCCATAAGGAACAGCTTCACCCGCTTCGACAGCTACCAGCTCGCCAAGTACCGTTGCGACCGCTGTCAGGTCAAGCTCAAGGACGCCCTCCTGCTCACCCACCCGAAGCCGAAGAACAGGGAGCAGGAGGAGGCCTTCAAGGCGCTCATCGAGGGCAGGCTCAAGAACACCCGCACGTGGGAGGCCAAGGTCTCCACCCAGGGTTCCACCAGGGAAACCTGGAACGAGGTGCTCGACGAGTTCATACGCTATAAGCAGGTCTTCGCGCTCCTCAGGAACCTTAGGAACCTCATAGAGCACGAAGTCGACGGGGAGAAGTTCAGGAAGGCTATGGAGATACTCGCCGACCCGAAGGAGATGCGCAGGGCGAAGGTCTACCCCTACCGCTATCTCACGGCCTACTATATGCTCAGGAAGATGGACGTCAACTCCGCCGCACAGGCCGAGCTCAGGGACGCCGCCCTCAGGGCACTCAGGAAGGCCATAGAGGAGAGCGTCGTTATGCTCCCGGACTTCGACGGCAGAAACCTCGTGCTCGTCGACGTCAGCGGCTCGATGGGCTTTCCTCTCAGCAGGAGGGGCATCGTCACTATGAAGATGGTGGCGGCGTTCTACGGTGCGATACTCGCCAAGAGGTACGATACGACGATAGTCGCCTTCGCCGACGAATACCGCTGGATACCGAGGGGCGAGAGCGTCTTCGAGACCGCTGAGACCGTCTTGAGGAGCAACGTGGGCTGCTCTACTTATGCGTACAAGCCGATGGCCGAGATCCTCAGAAAAAGGGAGCACTTTGACAGAGTCTTCGTGCTCACGGACATGGTCGTCTACTCCGAGAACTACGGCGACGACGCGTTCCAGCGCGCTGTGAGGAGGTACAGAGAGAGGGTCAACCGGGAGATGAGGCTGATAACCTGGGATTTAGCCGGCTACGGTCAGGTCTACCTTGAAGAGCACGACGTCAGAAACGTCTACATAGGAGGCTTCACGGAGAGGGTCTTCGACCTCGTGAAGTACCTGGAAAAGGGAAATGGAATAGTGAGTGTAATAAACGAAAGGGTGTCGCTTTGAGATTTTTACTTTGCGCCTTTCCTTGTCCCTTTCAAGTTCTCAGCTTCGCCAAGGCGTCCTCCGCGGCCTGGAGAATCTGGTAGCCAACCGGCGAGGCCGTGAGGAGCGGGTGGGTGGCTATTTGGAGGGTGTAGAGTTCGCTCGCCGTGAGTCTCTTCTGTATCGCCAAAGCGAGGATGTTTATCATCTCCCCAACGCTTTTACCGCCGGCTATCTGCGCCCCGAGTATCGCTCCCCTGTCGCGGGAGAATATGAGCTTCACCGTGACCATCGAGGTGTCCGGGAACTTCGCGGGGTGCCTGTCCGGACCTTTTCCATAACCAACTATGACCTCGAAGCCTTCCCTCTTGGCGGCCTCCTCCGTGAGCCCGGCCGCGGCCAGGGTTAGGCCTGCCACGTTGGTGGAGTAAACGCCTATCGTCCTCCTGTTCTCCCTGACGATTTGGAGCTTGAAAAGGTTCGCACCCGCTATTCTGGCCTCGAAGGTCGCCGTTGAAGCGAGCATGAGGCCGTAGGGCTTGCCCGTGAAGAAGTCCCTGTGCTCGACGCAGTCTCCGACGGCAAAGATGTCGGGGTGGGATGTCCTCATGTACTCGTCCGTCCAGATGCCGTAACGGGTAACTTTAAGGCCGGTCTTCACAGCCAGCTCGACGTTTGGCCGGTAGCCAATGGAGAAAATCACAAGGTCTGCTGGGAGCTCCCTCCCGTCCACGAGCCGCACTCCTTCGACCTTTCCCTCGCCAACGAGCGCTTCAACCTGGCCGTAAACCACGTTTATGCCCCTCTCCCTCAGGCGTTCCTCAACCATTTCGCTGAACTCGGGGTCGAAGGAGTTCCTCAGCAGTCTGCTCCTAACTAGGAGCGTCACGTCCTTTCCGAGCTTCCGAATCTCGTCACCGACTTCCAGGGCTATGAAGCCGCCGCCGACGATGACTATCCTCTCGGCCGCCCGAATCTTCTCACGAAGGGCCTTCAGATAGTGGTAGTCCTTAGGAACGGTGTGGACGCCCTCCAGCTCGGAACCCGGTACGTTTGGAAATACCGGCTTCGAACCCGTTGCAATGATGAGCTTTTCCCAGGCGATTTCCCTTCCTGCCTTCGTTTTCACGACCTTACCCCTGGGGTCTACCTCAAGGACTTCATCCACGAGCACCTCGACGCCGAGGGGTTCGAGGAATCTCTCCACGGGAAGGATGTCGTCGTCGACGCTCTCAAAGGTCCCAAAGATGTAGGGGATTCCACACGGAACCATGCCAACGTCTTCCTTTTTGATGACCAAGACGCTCTTGTCAGGATAAAACCTCTTGGCGGCTATTGCGGCGGTCAATCCCCCAGCACTGGCACCGATAACTATAACATCGTACCTCATATTAGGCCCCCCTAAATGTTTTCGGCCTTATTTATGCACCAAAAGATTTTAACCTTTCGTTAACCTTGGGTTCAGAACTCGGGCACTGAGAATTTCATCGATGAAGGAAAAAGAACAGGGAGGTCAGTCTCCGGTGGCGCCCCTGAGGGCATCCTTACAGCCACAGCGCCTCTCCGTTGGGATGTACTTGATGGACTTCATAAGGAGGTACTTTATCTCCTCGCTCTTCTTGGCCATCAGCTCAACGACTTCGGTGTGGGTGAGCTTCTCCCCCGTTATTCCAGCGGCAAAGTTCGTGACGATGGCCACGCTGGCGTAGCACATCTCAAGCTCCCTCGCCAGTATCGCCTCGGGGCACTGGGTCATGCCAACGACGTCGGCACCGAGTATCTTCAGGGCCCTTATCTCCGCCCTTGTCTCAAAGCGCGGCCCCTCCATGCAGGCGTAGGTTCCCATGGGATGGTACTCAAAGCCCAGCTCCCTGGCTGCAGTTATGAGGGCCTTCCTGAGCTCCGGGCAGTAGGGGTCTGTGAAGTCCACGTGGGCGACGAATTTCCTGTCGTGCGGGCTGTCGTCGCCGTCGTAGAATGTGTAGTGCCTCGTCTTGGTGAAGTCGATAAGCTGGTCGAGAACGACGAAGTCGCCTGGCTTCATTGCCTCGTTGAGCGAGCCCACAGCAGAGGTTGAGAGGATTCTCTCGACACCCAGCTCGTGAAGGGCCCAGATGTTGGCGCGGTAGTTTATCTTGTGCGGCGGAACGCTGTGACCCTCGCCGTGCCTCGCGAGGAAGGCTATCTCCTCCCCGTCATACTCGCCTATCTTCACCCTGACCTTTCCGTAGGGAGTGCTTACGAACTCCTCCCTGACGTTCTGGAGTAGCTTCGGGTCGTAGACTCCGGAACCTCCAATAATCGCTACCCTCGGCATGGTATCACCTGGAGAGAAGAGACGAAGGGAAGCTTAAAACGTTAGCCCTTCTCCCAGAGAATCCGCTGATGTTCGGCCCTCTCCTCAATGTCTTCGCTCACCTCTCCCTCGGCGTGAAGTTCCAGTATCTTGGTCAGAATCTCACTGAGGAGCCACGAGCCCCATTTGGGGTCCTTGACCTCAAGGGCAGCGTCTATGGCCCCGTCGATGTCCCCGGCCTTGAGCTTCGCGACGGCTATGCTTCCGAACGCCAGTGAGCGGAGGTAGTGGCCGCGGACTAGCTGGGCGAACTTAAGGGCCCCCTCGAAGTCGCCAAGCTTGGCCAGATAGGTCGCCACCTTCACCCTGACGGAGTCCTCCATCGTGCGCTCGCCGATGGCCTCAACGAGGCGGAGGTACCTCCCGTGGGCGGACCTTGAGAGCAGCTGGTCCATTATGAACCCCGCTATTCTCTCAAACTCCTCACCCTCAAGGTGGTTTATCAGGTCAAAGAGAACGTCCTCCTTGTCAACGGAGGTCTTGACAATGCCCTCGATTATCGAGAGCCTTTCGTCCGGATAAACCCTGCCCAGGATGTCCATGACGAAGTCCAGCTCCCCCTGGTTTCCGAGGCCTATGAGAAGGGATCTCAGAACGTCAAAACCCGTGTCAGAGGACATTCCCAGTGCTATGTCCACGAATTTTTCGTAAGTCGCCGTCGGAACGTCCGAGTTCTTCAGGTAGACGGCCACCTCCTTCATGGCCTCCCCAAGCCAGTACTCGCTTTTGAGCTCGGAGAGAACCCTGATGGCACTCCCAAACTCCTCCCGCTTAAGGTGCTCCTTTATGGCCTCTATGGCGGCTATGGAGTGCCAAGGTTCGTCGTCTATCTGCTCTATGATAAGCCTCGCCCTGCGCATGTTCCCCTTCTTGAGGTAGACCCGGAGTATCTTCAGAAACAGGTCGTTGCGCTTCACGGAGTCTTCAACGTCTGTGGCGTAGAAGAGCGCATCGTCGGGCATGTCCAGCTCAAGAAGCCGTATAACCAGCTCTTCGAGGAGGTCGTCCTTTAGGGGTTCCGGAAAAGTCAGTATGGATTCGTAAGCCTGGTGAAAAACCTTTTGGGAGGTTTTCGAGTCAGCACGCTTGAGGTACGTTCCTATCTCCACAAGCGCCTTGACAAGGAGAACGGGGTTCTCAATAGAGGCGGCGGCGTTGAAGGCGTATTTGAATGCGGTTTTGTACTCGGATTTTTTGGCACGGTACATGTAATAGCCAATTTTAGCGTAGGTGACCGCTCTAATATACTTATCCCGTATATCAGAAGCCAGCCGAAGGGCCTCGCGATAAACGTCCACGGGCATTATTTCCACCGGAAAAATTTACGATATCGAGGTATTTAATTATTTCCAACATCCAAAACAGAAGGCAAAAGGTTAGTCAAAAAACGAAAATTCAGCCGAGTTCGTCATAAACCACGCCAACGACCTCTCCGTCGTCCAGGGAGACGAAGCTTACCTTGGTCTTTTTACCGCTTTTGGGGTCAACAACAACGAAATCCGGCTTGGACAGATACTTACTGGTAGGCATCCTCCAGACATCGCCGTAATGGGCCCTGAGCTCCCTCAAAAACCTTTCTGCATCACGTCTAATAACGGTTGTCATCGATATCACCACTAGTAGGTACTACTTTAAAATATAAAAAGCTTTCCCATAGACATTCGTCAAAGATAATATCGGCAATCGTCTAATATCTTCCCCGTACGCACACCATGGAACCCCTCGGAACTCCCAACTCCCTAGATATTGGGCAGCACTTCGCCTTGAGCAGGAAGAAGATTCTCGGGTCTTTTAGGTCGCTCAGAGTCTCGAAATTGGCCTGGCCCTTCGCGATTATCACGTCCACGCGGTTGAATAGCCGCAAAAACTCGGGCGATGCGTACTCCAAGGGCGTTCCCGGCAACCTAGAACCTGTGGAAACCACATTCGCGATTTCATTGAATTTCGCCTCGCGGAGGTCTTCGACGGTTGCATCGTTGATTATAGGCCCCTCCTTGGCGGCAACGTACACCTCAACGTTCGGGAACTCCCTCCTTATGCACTCTACAAATATCCTGTCAAAGTATATCTCGCCGCAGTTGTCCACTAGGTAGAGAAGCGACTTCGCGTTCTCCAGTTCAGAGAAAAGCTCGTCGCTGTGGTCGAGGTAGAGCTCATGGGACGCGAGACTGAGAACGTCTTCCTCGATCTTCTTTGGGTCGTAGCCAACGGCGAAGTCGATCAGATTTCCGACTATCGCGAGTTTGAGGGCCGTTCTGAGGTCATCCACACGACCGATGCCGCCCGCCACGTTCCTGGCAAGCTCGGTAGAGATTCTTTTGTATTCCCCGAACGGGTCATCCTTCCCAAGGAACTCATAGAGCTCCAGGAACAGCCTCCCGCCGTCCGTCGCTGGGACCGAGTCCTCCCTGAAAAATTCCCCCAGTCTCTGGGCGACGAAGAGCATCGCCCCTTTTCTCAGGGCCACATCGCTCGTGCTCATCTCGGCTATCTTTTGAGCTTGATTGACCGCACATGCAACGCACTCGTAGTGGATTTTCATGGGACCACCCAAGGGGAATAAAAAAGAGCCTTAATAAATCAAGCCCTCAGCATCTCGACGTACTCAAGCTCCTCGGGAATCGGCCTCCTCCTCTTCTTCATCTTCACCTCAACCATGTAGCCGTAGAGCGCGGTCATCCACTCCATCTTCCTCACCCCGTTTGATTTCTCCAGGGGAGTCTAGCCCATTGCAATGCTTAAAAGCTTTGTCAGCCCGCAAAATCCCACCTATGTCCATGAAAAGCCCATGCTCTTTCGAAAAAGCAGCAATGGAGATTTTTGTCAGTGAATGCACATAATTTGACAATTTAAAGTGCCGCAATAGCCGTTCTCTTGTCAAAAGCGTACATTTGAGCAGGGATTGAAAACCCAACCGTTTATAAACTTTGGAGACTCCATCACTACGGTGGGAGAAAATGGCTTTAGAGAAGCTTGGGAAGGCACTCAACACTGCCCTCAGAAAGCTCGCCCGTTCGAGCACCGTTGACGAGGCCACCATCAAAGAGGTCGTGAGAGACATCCAGAGGGCACTCATTCAGGCGGACGTTAACGTCAGACTGGTTCTTCAGCTGACGAAGACAATAGAAAAGAGGGCACTTGAGGAGGAGCCCCCCGCCGGGGCCTCGAAGAAGGAGCATATAATCCAGATAGTCTACGAGGAGCTCACCAAGTTCCTCGGAACAGAGGCGAAGCCCCTCGAAATAAATGAGAAGCCGACGATTCTCCTGACCGTCGGTATCCAAGGCTCAGGTAAAACCACGAGCGTGGCGAAGCTGGCGAGACATCTTCAGAAGAGGGGCTACAAGGTCGGTCTTGTCTGCTCGGACACCTGGCGTCCCGGTGCGTATTACCAGCTCAGACAGCTAGTTGAACCCTTTGGGATAGATGTCTTCGGCGATCCCGAGGAGAAGGACGCCGTGAAGCTCGCCAGGGAGGGCGTTGAATACTTCAAGGGCAAAGGCGTCGACGTTATTATAGTCGACTCCGCGGGAAGGCACAAGGAGGAGAAGGGCCTCATCGATGAGATGAAGCAGATAAGCGAGGCGATAAAGCCCCATGAAGTCATTCTCGTCATCGATGGAACCATCGGCCAGCAGGCCCACAATCAGGCGCTGGCGTTCAAGGAGGCAACACCGATAGGTTCAATAATAGTTACCAAGCTTGACGGCTCCGCCAAGGGTGGAGGAGCCCTCTCGGCGGTGGCTGCAACCGGAGCGCCCATAAAGTTCATAGGTGTCGGCGAGAGAATAGACGACTTGGAACCCTTTGACCCCAAGCGCTTCGTGTCAAGGCTCCTCGGCATGGGAGACATAGAGGGCCTTCTCCAGAAGCTCGAAGAGCTCCAGAAGGAGCAGGAATTCAAGGAGGAGGACCTTGAAAAGTTCCTCAAGGGAAAGTTCAATCTCAAGGACATGTACGCCCAGCTCGAAGCGATGCAGAAAATGGGGCCGCTTAAACAGGTCCTTCAGATGATTCCAGGATTAGGATATTCCCTACCAGACGATGCGGTTAAAGTCGGTGAGGAGAAACTGAAGAGATACAGGATAGTAATGGACTCCATGACGGAGGAGGAGCTGGAGCATCCCGAGATAATCAACTACTCAAGGATAAAGAGAATCGCCAGGGGCTCGGGGACGAGCGTCCAGGAGGTTAGGGAACTGCTTCACCAGTACAACCAGATGAAGAAGATGTTCAAGAGCATGGACAAGAGAAAACTTTCTAAAATGGCGAGGAAATTTAACTTTGGAGGGTTCGGCGTATGATTGAGGCCTTCGTGCTGGTTGTTGTTAAGCCCGGAACAGAGGAGAAGGTATACAACGCCCTGACCAAGGAAAAGAAGATAAAGGAAATATACCGCGTCTACGGGGAATACGACGTGATAATCCGTGTGGAAGTCGAGAACATCCACGAACTCGACAGGTTCCACGACGAAACCCTGAGGAAGATAAGCAACATAGAGATGACCGAGACGCTGATAGCGAGCTCGTACAGGGGGTGAAGGTTTGGAAAAGAGGTGGATCGCCAGGATTCACCTCGACACCCTCCAAGTCGAGTGCGACTCTTCTTTTAAATTTAAGTGCATCGAAAACTGCGGACAATGCTGCTACGAGCTTGAGATACCCGCCAGAGATGAGGATATAGCCCAAATAGAAGAGCTGGGATACAGTGCCTGGGAATTCGTCGATTACGAGAAAATGTTCTACCGGGGGGACAAGTTCCTGAGCTATGCCCTTAAAAAACGACCCTTCGACGGAGGATGTGTTTTCCTCGACCCCGAGACAAAGAGGTGCAGAATATACGACCGCAGACCTCTCGCCTGCAGGCTGTACCCGTTCGTCTTCGTGAAGCAGGGAAACGTCATGGAAGTATACGTCAAGAGGGACTCATTCTGCCCCGGCCTCAACCATCCCGAAGGGGAACCCATAACCAAGGAGTTCCTCCTGAGGGAGTACGGGGACGTCATAGAAGCCTACCGCAGAAAAGTTGTGAAGAGCAGGGAGTGACCGAAACATATTTATACATTTTCTTGTTAATTTTTGGCCACCGGAGGTGAGAGAATGAGTCAGCTAAAGTCCGTTCAGGAAAAGCTCAGACTCGTCAGGGTGCTCAGACTGCTCAAGAAGACCTACACCTATGAAGAGCTGTCCAGAATAACAGGCCTCCCCATCACGGTACTCAACAGGTACGTGAGGGGAAAGGTCCTTCCAAGCGCCGAGAGGACAAGGGAGCTTCTGAACCTGTTGCTCCCCTACATCAACATAGAGGAAGAGGTCAAGAGGAGGATAAAATTCGACGAGTACGGGTTCTTCGACAACATGCCCGTCCTCAGCGACACCTCCTTGATGAGCCTCATTGCGGAGGACGTTGCGAGCAGGTACATGGACAAGAACGTGGACAAGGTGCTCACCGCGGCAACCGATGGAATCGCCCTCGGCGTCCACGTCGCCAGAGAGCTAAGCGTTGATGTCGTCTACGCCAAGAAGAAAAAGGAAGTCGGAGTCGAGAAGTTCTACGAGGTCAGCTACGTGCCGAGCGCCTCTGGAAGTGTGACAACACTTTATCTGCCCCATTGGGCGCTCAAAAAAGGGGAAAACATCCTCATCGTTGACGACGTAATCAGGAGCGGTGAAACACAGAGGGCCCTCCTTGAGATGTGCAGACGGGCCGGGGCGAAACCAGTTGGCATGTTCTTCCTCATAAGTGTCGGCGACGTCATAGACCACCTGAAGAAGGACTACAGCATCCCCGTCGAGAGCCTTATCCGGCTGGAGTGATGCGGATGAAAGTGTTCATCTACAACGCCGATGGCCTCACGATACCGGTGGAGGTCGAGCTTGGCCTCCCCTTCAAATTCCGCTGCACCAAGGAGGAGTGCGGCAGGGAGGTCGTGATAGAGGGCGTCGTCAGGATGGCGAGCGAGGAGGAGTTCATACAGACCATCGAGAACACGATAGCGGAGAACTCTGACTTTAAAAAAATACGCGAGATAACCGCCAGGACGCTCATCTTCGAAGGAAAGGTGAACGGAAAGGAGGTAAAACTCCCGGTTGAGAGCTTTGACGACTTCGCAAAACGTTTCTTGGATGAGGTTCTAGTCCTCCGTTAGTTTAAGCCGCAGATCCTCCTTCACAACCTGCATTGCCACGCTCGTGTTCGTTTTTTCCACGCCTTCCAGCGAGAGGAGCCACTTAACGAAGCGGTTCATATCCGCCCGGTCCCTAAACTTGGCAACCACCACTATGTCGAACTCACCGGTTATGTCGTAGACCATTATCACCCGGTCGCTCCTGGCGATTTCCCGCTCTATCTCGACTATTCTCCTGCCCTGAGCTTTGACCCCTATGACAGTGGTGAGGCCAAAGCCAAGCTTCTCATAGTCGAGAATCGGCGCAAAACCTCTGATTATTCCCTCCTCCTCCATCTTTTTAATGCGGTTGTACACGGTTCCCACGGCAACCTTCAGTTCCCGGGCTATCTCACGGTAGGAGAGCCTAGCGTTTTCCTGAAGCAAAGAGAGTATCTTAAGATCCAGCTCGTCCACCGTTCTCACCACCGGGAAGAATACACCGTAAACTTTAAATACCCTTCCCTTGGAGGGAATAGCGGGCAGTGGACCGGTAGCCTAGCTAGGATAGGGCGGCGGCCTCCTAAGCCGCAGGTCCGGGGTTCAAATCCCCGCCGGTCCGCCAGCAATACAAACTTTTGCGGGGCAAAGTTCGATCAAAGGCTCGTGGTTCTTCTCAGGGCTCATGGTTTTGATGTGGTTTCCCACAGATGGGATTGTTTAAAAGGAGAACCAACTCAAATTAGCCCCGCCAGATCTGACCTCCTCCCGCCTTGAGGGGTGAGGGTTCCAGCGAGTTAACCCCTCGCCAACGGGCGGTTCGGTTTATGGGCAATCATCACCTACTCCCGTCACCAGTTTCGGTTCAACCCGAAGGCCCGGTCTTGGGCCCGTTATCCCTACGGGCGAAAGCCCGATTGGGGTTATCGTTTCAAAGGCCACCTTTAGATTTTCTAACCACTCAAAGGCGGTTTTTGAAAGGACGCCTACCGACGTCAACCCTCCAACGGCTGGAGGGTAACGTGAAACCCCTTTGAAGGGGCTGTCTTGCGGTGGCCTTTTCGAGGCCATACTACGCTAACCAAACTTAAACGGGTTTTGAGGATTTGAGGCCCGTTGGGTTGTTTACCCATACCCGCCCCAAAGGACAAGGCTTGGAAAAGAAAAATGTCAAATCCAGCGTGAGCAGATGCTTTTCCATAGGCTTCCCGAAAGATTTAAATATCCTTGAGCTTTTAGTTAATTTAGGTAAGAAAAAGTTGGAGGTGAGAAGGATGGTCTACGTTGCGGTTCTGGCGAACGTCAACGGCAACCTCCCAGCGCTGGCAAAGGCCCTTGAGAAGATAGAAGCGCTCAAGGAGGATGGCCACGAAATCGAAAAGTACTACATCCTTGGGAACGTGGTCGGCCTGTTCCCGTATCCGAGGGAGGTTCTGGACACCCTGGACGACCTCATAAAAAACAATAGGGTCAGCGTCATCCGCGGTGAGTTCGATCAGGTTATAGCCGCGAGTGACCCCCACTCGGAGGGACCGGACTACATAGAGAGGGTGGACTATCCGGAGTACGTCAAACGGGCGCTTAAGTACACATGGGAGAGCCTCGGCCATGAGGGCAGAGAGTTCATAAGGGACCTGCCGATTTACCTCGTTGACAGGATTGGAAAGAACGACATCTTCGGAGTCTACGGAAGCCCACTCGACCCATTTGGGGGAAAAGTCCTGCCGGAGCAGCCGACGAGCTACTACGAGGGAATAATGCGCCCCTTGAAGGACTACGAGATACTCTTCGTGGCCTCGCCGAAGTACCCGGTCAACGCCATGACCCGCTACGGAAGGGTCGTCTGCCCGGGAAGCATAGGATTCCCGCCCGGCAGGGAGCACAGGGCCACGTTCGCCCTGGTGGACGTTGACACACTCCACACGAAGTTCATAGAGGTTGACTACGACAAGAGGCTCATCGAGGAGAGGATACGCAGGGAAGGCCTTCCCAGGGAGCTCGTCAAGATCCTCTACCACGGAAGGATTTGAGGAGTTCCATTCCCTCCGTTATTTCCCTCCTCTCGTATGCAAGGAAAAGGAGGAATCCGAGGAGTAGGGCATACTTGGATAGGAATACCAGGGACTGAAGGAGCAGCGCCACGACCAGCGGAACGTATATTCGGGGGGATATCTTCAAAAGATTTCTGGCGTAGTGGGCGACGCCGATTAGGATGAGACCGTAGCCGAGGGCGAGGCCCACCATTACACCCACCGCCCCAAAGGCGGGGATGAGGTACAGCCATGAAAGGAGAACCGCAAAGGCCCCAATGAGCGCCACAAAGGTTCCTTTTTTAACGTAGGCGGTCGAGTTGAGGGCGACTATGCTGGGGTTGTAGGCTATGTAGACCTCCATCGCCATGAGGGCGAGGTAGAAGGCAGGACCGACGTCGAAGCCGAATATCGCCGAGAGAACCTCCCTGCCGGGGAGCATCAGGACGAATATGGCAGAGCCTGTGGCGAGTACCAAAAAAGCCGTTGTCTTCTCGGCGAGGAGCCTAACGTAGTCGTCCTCGTTCCTGCCGTACTTGTATGAAAAGAGGGGCATTATGGCAGACTGGAGAACCTGGGGGAGGTACGTTAGAAGGAATGCAGCAGAGAGTATAGCCGACACCACTCCGGCAACCTCCGGGCTGGATAGGTACTCGCTCATGAAATAGGGGCCCTGTATCAGGAAAACACCCGAGAGAGTTCCCAGGAATGCAAAGGAAGAATACGAGAGGAGCAGCTTCATCTCCCTTTTCCGGGGCTTTCCAATGAGGTTGAACTTCATCAGATAAGCGGCGGAGAAAACCGCTATCAGCCCCAGGAAGAGCAGGTACGGTGCGAGGACGTTGGGCAGTATAAATCCCACCATGAAGCCCGCGAAAGCCAGGGTTATTATGTACGCGTAGTGCTCTCCCCTGTGGATGCCGTAGAGGAAGTTTCTGAGGGTCAGCTGAATCCCCCTGAATGTTGCGAGGATTCCGAGGTAGAAGTTCAGGGGGAGCAGGAGCAGTCCGGCAAGGGGAAGGAGAAAGGCTGGAAGGGTTATGGAGCGTATTGAGTCGGTTTTGCCACCCCCGAGGAACTCGGAGGCGTACTTGCCGAGGGCTACCGCGAAAAAGCTCAAAGGTATGGCGGCAAAGAATGCCTTTGAGATAAGGGAGTTCGCCATTCCCAGCTCCTCAACGCCGAAGCGCCTCGCGGTTATCGCGCTGTACAGAAACCGGGTTAACCCCGTGAGGCCCAGGGCAATCACCGATGCCAGTGAGTGGCGCAGAATGACCCGGCGCTCGTAGCTCATGGATGGAGAAGGAAAGGGGGGAATTTAACCTTTGTGGAAGCCGAGGGCAAAACCGCCGAGGAATGCGGCAGTTCCAGGAAGGAGGGCCGTTACCTTCTCTCCAAGGGTCAGGATTTCATGGGTCCATTCCCCCGCCAGGTTAAAGAGCTTGTCCTTGTCGATTATAAGGACTCCCTTCTGCTCAAGCCACAGGAGACTGACCAGGTAGGCGCCGATTAGTGCCAGTGCCAGCTTCATAACTTTCTTGACGGCGTAGCCCGTCACGAAGCCCACCACTGCACCAACGCCCATGTCGCCCATCATGGCGCTTACGTCGAACTCCATAGTACGCTCACCTGTAGAATACTAGCCTCCCCGAGGATAAAACGTTTTTGCCAAAACGTTTAAATTACACGACTTCAAAATATTTCCAAAGCATAAAAGTAGGTGTGAGAACATGACGACCCCTATGGAGAGGCTCAAGAACAAGATAACGAAGGAGGTTCTGTGGCTCTACATCCTGAGGCTCCTGAAGGAGAGACCCATGTACGCGTACGAGCTCAAGGAGAGGATAAGGGAGGCCTTCAACTTCGAGCCCGCAACGGTCAGTTCGTACGTCGTCCTCTACAAACTGGAGAAGGACGGCTACGTTACCGCGGAGTGGCAGGAGAGTGAAACCGGAAAGCCGTCGAGGAAGTACTACAGGCTCACCCCTGAAGGCGAGAAGCTCTTCGAGGAGGGAATAGCATTTCTTGAGGACATGCTCTCGAAGCTCAAGGAGTGAACTTCTCCAAATTTCTCGTTTGACAATGTCAGAAAAGTGCAAAAGAGAAACCTTTGAGGGCCAGAGCCCTCAGCGTCCCATTCCACCGCGCGGCTCTCTCGCCTTCGGGCGGAGACCCTTGTAGCCGCACTTCCTGCACTTCTTGGCCTTCCACGGGTTGGTGGCGCCGCAGCGCATGCAGATGTACTTCCTAAAGATTCTGGCCTCAGCCTCTGGGAATCTCGCCATCGTGATCACCTCATGATCTTAAACCGTCTTCACCTACACGACTCGACTTTTAAAGCTTTGGTGCGGGGGACGGGATTCGAACCCGCGTAGCCCTTCGGCAGCGGATCTTAAGTCCGCCCCCTTTGGCCAGGCTCGGGCACCCCCGCGCGAGGGAGTGTAAAGCGAGGGGAATTAAAAGCTTTCCCCTCAGGTTCTGATAATCCTCATCTCAAAGTCCTCAACCGGAACCTTGAAGTCCTCCCTGCTCTCTATCTCCTTCCTGTTGTAGAGTACCTCCCTCGCGAGGATCCAGTAGATGAGCGCGAGAGCCTTTCTACCCTTGTTGTTGGTCGGAATCGCAACGTCGACGTAGCTGAGGAAGTTCTCGGTGTCAACGAGGGCCACTATCGGTATGCCAATCTCAATGGCCTCCTTCATAGCCTGGTGGTCGGCCCTCGGATCGGTGACTATGAGGACGTCCGGCTCCATGAAGTTCTTGACCTGCGGGTTGGTCATGGTTCCCGGCAGGAAACGGCCCGGAATGGCCCTAGCACCGGTAACGTCGCCGAACTTCTTGACCGGCTTCTGGCCGTAGAGCCTGACGCTGACAGCGAGGATGTTCGCCGGGTCGAACTTGGCCAGGAACTTGCCGGCAACGCGGAGCCTCTCGTCGGTCTTCCTGACGTCAAGGACGTAGAGACCGTCCTGTCTAACGCGGTATATGAACTTCTTCATGTCCTGGGTCTTCTGCTGGGTGCCGATGTGGACACCAGCGGCAAGGTACTGGTCGAGTGGAACAAGGTATTCCTCCATTCTTCACACCTCCTCATCCTTCAAAGGTTATTATCCTACCCCTTTCACCCAAATCTTCGGCTATTCTTATCAGCTCGTTCAGCTTGGCGATGGAGTCCCCCCGGAGCACCATCGCCGGGCAGCGCAGACCCACCGCGAGGTGGGCCAATGCCTCATCGGAGGACTCGTAGCGAGCCTCCGCGAGGATGGGGGTTATCCTCTCCGACTTCGCGTCGTTCACGAGGTTGTATAAGTCGGTGAGCGTGCCTAGGTTTATCGGCTTTATTGACAGGGCGTTGTAGTAGCGCCTGTCGAGTATGTCCTTCTCACGGAAGAGGTGCTCGCCGTCAACGAACACCCCGTGGGTACCGGCTATGAGTTCAAGGAAGAGCTCCTCGTCTCCGAGGGGCTTTATGTAGGCAACGTTGTTGTCCTCAACTAGAGAGAGCACTTCCTCGGTCTCCATCGAAACCTTCTGCACGAGCCCAATGGCAACTTCGAGGCCGAGCTCGTCGGTTGCCTTTTCCGTGGCCTTCGAAAAGGCCTCCACCGTTCCGGTCGCCGCGTGCTCAAGGACCTTGTTGGCGGCGTCGACGACATCGGTTATCTCCATGAGGTCACGGACCATCACGTAGTAGTCGAAAGCCTCACCGCTCGCTATCTCAAGGATTGGAACCGGCAACTCGGTCGTGAAGGTGCCGCCGATGTAGCTGTACAGGGGCATCCTCTTGACGCTCGCCGCGGCTTTGGCGACCGCTATCGAGACGGCCAAAGCCGTGTTGGCCCCGATGTGGCTGAAGTTCTCGGTGCCGTCTATCTCCCAGAGGTAGCTGTCTATGAGCTCCTGCTCGCTCGCGTCGAAGCCTATCAGCTCAGGGCCTATTATCTCGTCAACCTCGCTCACGGCGCGGTGGGCCTCTGCTATGTAGAGGCTCGGGTTCTCGTCCACGGGCGCGGCAAAGCGGCCGAAGCCAGAGCTCGTTATGACGTCTACCTCAACGGAATACCTGCCCCCCTTGAGCACCGCGACCCTGCCGATTACGTTCTCTATCACGGTCATTTTTCATCAGCTCGGCCTGATTACGGTGAGCGGAATTATGCCTTTCTCGAACTCAAGCAACGCGGCGTCGAGCGGCGTGATTCCTTCCGGGACGTCGATGAGTATGGGCGCACCCATCGCTATCTGGAGGGCCCTCGCTCCAATTATACGGGCCTTTTCAAACCTCGTGTACCTGAACATTCCAACCACCCGTGCAAATTTTGGTGGGGCCGCCGGGATTTGAACCCGGGTCTCCGGCACCCCAAGCCGGGAGGATAGACCAAGCTACCCCACGGCCCCCCAGAAATGTGGTTTTTCAGTATACCCTGTAAACCATTACCTGGTCGATGAGCTCGACGTGGCTCAGCAGGGTTCTCCTGCAGCAGTACCTCTCGATCCCGAGGTCGTCGAGGACCTTCTCGGGATCCTCGCCCTTCTCAACCCGGGCCTTGAATTCGTAGTATTTGTCCCCTATGACCTTTCCACACGTGAAGCACCTGACGGGAACTATCACCCGTATCACCTTCTTGAATATTAAAGGAAAGCGGTCAGCGGTAGGACTTCTGCCTCTTGGCGCGCGGACCCTTGGTTGAGCGGTTGGGCTTGTGCGGCTCGGTTCTCCTGCTGTCACCGACGAGCATGGTCCTGTCGTACTTCATAAACTTTTCCTTGAGGTTCATGTCGTTGGTCCACTCAACGAGTGCCCTGGCTATGGCGACGCGTGCAGCCTCTGCCTGTCCCATGAAGCCTCCGCCCTCGACCTTAACGTCTATGTCGACCTTGCCCACTATCTCCTCGCCAGCGAGGACGAGCGGCTCCATGATGGTGAAGCGGGCTATCTCCGGCTCGATGATCTCAACCGGCTTGTGGTTGATCCTGACGCGGCCCTTTCCTTCCCTGATGGTGGCCCTCGCGATGGCCGTCTTTCTCTTACCAGCAGTCTGGATGACCTTCATTTTCTCTCACCTCAGAACTTTCCACCGAGGAACTTGGCAACCTCGCCAACGGTAACGTACTTCGGGGTTGCGAGCCTTGACATGTGGGCCTCGATTATGGTCTCAAGCTCCCTGCCCTCGAACTCCTTTGGAACCCCAGCGTAGACCTTGAGCCTCTTGAAGGCCTTCCTTCCGCGGTCGGTCTTCCAGGGGAGCATTCCTCTGACGGTTCTCCTGACTATCTCGTCGCTCCTCTTCGGATAGAACGGACCCTTCCTCGGGTTGGTCCTGGTCCTCAGCTCGGTTCTCTGCTTGTACTTGGCGAAGATGTCCTCGCGGTTTCCGGTGATGATGGCCTTGTCGGCGTTGACTATGACAACTTCCTCGCCCTCAAGGAGCATCTTGGCGACCTTCGAGGCGAGCCTTCCGAGTATGAGTCCTTCAGCGTTAATTATCCTCATGGCCCATCACTCCATTATGATTACTCCACTACCCTTCGGGTTTCTCTCGATGAGCTCCTCAATGGTGAGGACCTCTCCACCGGCCTCGACTATCTTCTTCTTGGCCGTCTCGCTGAACTTCCAGGCGGCAACGGTGACCTTGTGCTCAAGCTTTCCTGCACCGAGGACGCTTCCGGGAACGATGACGGTGTCGCCGTCCTTGGTGTAGCGGTTGATCCTGCTGACGTTCACTTCAGCCCTCTGCCTCCTGGGCCTCTCAAGGCGCCAGGCTATGTCCTTCCATATCTTAACCCCTTCCTCATTAGACTTCTTTCTGAGGTAGCGGATGAGCCTCCTCAGGTTGATGTCAGTGGGTCCGGTTCTCTTGACCATGAACATACCTCCTTAACGCTCTCTCGCAGGTGGGAAACCGACAGGTCCAACGGGGTGAGCGTAAATACTGGTGCGGGGGCGGGGATTTGAACCCCGGAACCCCTACGGGACGGGACCCTGAATCCCGCGCCTTTGGCCAGGCTCGGCTACCCCCGCGTCAGTCGGACGCTAATTTATGGAGTTCGCTTATAAATCTATCGCTCTTCCTCATGAGGATTTTGAGGGCTATGGCCACGATTTCCTCAACGGGAAGTTCTCCATTGGTCTCCACTGTAAACACAAACGCCCCGGGAACTACCTCTTCCCTTATCTTGTCACCGAGGTAGGCCTCAAACTTTCTCGGCAGGTAGAATGCCTTGATGGTCGTAATGATGAGCTCCTCGCCAGTCTCCTCAACGGGAAGACCGCGCCTCTCTGCGAGCGTCTTAAGCTCCTCCCAGCTGGGAATCTCCTTGCTCACGTGGATTTTCGTGAGGTACTTGTAGTAGACGAAGCCGGGCTGCCACTTGGCGTGGTTCCTGCCGCGGCCGAGCTTGGCGTAGGCGTTGAGCGTGAGCCTCTGCCCCTCCGCGAGCTTGACTATCGGTATGTCCGGGTTGGCGGGCTTGACGCCCTCATCGTCGCTCTTGAGGTCGCCGGAGTAGACCATTCCGGGCCCCTCTACCTCAAGGGAGAGCGTAACGGTGTAGTCGTCGAGCTCAAGGGCATCCAGCGAGAACCTCTCAACCGGGGTGGTGAGCGGAATCATCGCCAGCCTGTGGGCGATTATCTCGTCAAAAAGGGCTGAATCGTTCTCGAAGAACTCGACTTCATCAATGGCAAAGGTGGGAACCTCAGCGAGGATGGTTCTCCTCAGTGCGTTGGCGAAGGGAACGTCAACTCCCTCCACGAGGAATTTAACCGAGTTCTCCCTTTTCTCAAGAATCTGAAACTTTGGCTCCATCGGCATCACCAAAAAAGAAGTTGTGGGGTCAGACGCGCCTGCCCCTTCTTCCGCCCTTCGGCCTGGTGCCGTCGTGCGGAATCGGGGTGACGTCCTCAACCCTTCCAATCCTCAGACCTGCCCTAGCGAGCGCACGTATGGCTGCCTGGGCACCCGGTCCGGGGCTCTTGCTCCTGCTTCCACCGGGGGCACGAACCTTGATGTGAACGCCGACGAAGCCCTTCTCCATGGCCTCCTCGGCGGCCCTTCTCGCGGCAATCATGGCCGCGTAGGGTGAGGGCTCGTCCCTGTCGGCCTTGACGACCATACCACCGCTCCACCTGCTGACGGTCTCGGCCCCGGTGAGGTCGGTGATGTGGATGATGGTGTTGTTGTAGGAGGAGTAGATGTGGGCAACTCCCCACTTCTCCTTCTTCTTAAGGTTAACCTGCTGCTGGGTTTCCTCGCTCATGCCTCACCACCCTGCTTGGCCTGTTCGATAACCATCCTCTCGGGGTGGCTCTCCTTCGCGAAAGGAGAGGTCTTCGAGTAGGCTATAGCGTCTTCCTCCTCCCTGAGAACGAGGTATCCCGGGGAGCGGATGATCTGTCCATTGACCTCGATGTGGCCGTGAACTATGAGCTGCCTGGCCTGCCTGATGGTCCTGGCGAGGCCCTTCTTGTAGACGAGGGTCTGAAGGCGCCTGTCGAGGACGTCCTCAACGGTGAGTGAGAGAACGTCATCCAGGACGGCATCGGCCGGGAGGAGGCCGAGCCTGTTGAGCCTCTGGAGGAGCTGAACCCTCTCGACCTCTGCCTGCCTGCCGCGGGCGGCAAGGAGGCGCCTGGCCCTACGCCTGAACTCCTTGAGCTGAGTCTCGTGCCTCCAGAGTTCCTTCTTGTTCTTGAGGGCGTACTTCTTCATGAGGACTCTCTCGCGGTCGAGCCTCTCCTTAATCCAGGGGTGAGAGGGAGTCTCATACCTCTTCCTCTGCCTCTTAGGGTCTCCCATCTAAACCACCTCACTTCTTCTTCCTTCTCACGCCAATGGTCGAGCCGTGCCTGAAGTTCGACCTGGTCCTCTGTCCGCGGAGCGGAAGGCCGAGCTCGTGCCTTATGCCGCGGTAGGCGCGTATTCTCCTGAGCCTGTTGACGTCCTCACGCCAGGCCATGACGAGCTTGGCGGTGATGAGGTGCATGTCCTTGCCGGTCTCGTAGTCCTTCGGCCTGTTGACTGCCCAGGCGGGTATACCGTGGGCGATCGGGTCTTCGAGCACCTTCTCAATCTTCTTGACCTGCTCGTCGGTGAGGTAACCGGTCTTCATGTACGGGTCGATTCCTGCAACCCTGAGCACCATGGTGGCGAAGTTTATGCCTATACCCCTGATGCCCGTGAGGGCCCATCTCAGCTGCTTATTTCCGTCCAAATCAACTCCCGCTACACGGACTATGTGTCTGAAGTTGTCCGTCATTACGAATACACCTCCATCTCAATCCTTCAGAGAGGATTTTGGCGCCGGGACGGGGATTTGAACCCCGGTGTCCAAGCGGACACGGGCTCTCAAGGCCCGCGCCATCCCAGGCTAGGCGATCCCGGCATACACGCGGTAGCCGCTCCCCTTAGCCAGCTCTCTCACTTCGGTGAAGTGGTCATCCATTAGAGCCTTAATATACTTTGCCCCCTGCTTCGTCTTAATCACCAGCTGCAGGAGGCCTCCATCGTTGAGATGCCGGGGAGCGTTTATAACTATTTCCCTCAGCACTTCCTTCCCCGCGTGCACCGGGGGATTAGTGATGATTGCGTCGAACTTTTCGCCCCTAACGGGTTCGTAGAGGCTTCCCCATCTCACCTCGGCGTTTCTAACGCCGTTGATTTTTAAATTTTTCCTCGCTATGCTGACGGCCCTTCTGTTCACGTCGGTCATGACGACATGGCCCACGAAGCGCGATGCCACTATTCCTATCGCCCCATAGCCGCAGCCCAGGTCGAGGACGCGCCAGTCCTCATCGAGTATCATGCTCTCTATGAGCAACTCCGTTCCCCTGTCTAGCTTCCCGAAGGAAAAGACACCGCTCGCTGTGATGAACCTGAAGCACTGCCCCCTGAGGCAGACCTCTATGGTCTTCGTCTTCAGCGGGACATTGGGCTCCTCGGAGTAGTAGTGGCTCATGGGGGGTGCTTCGTTGAGGGGTTTATAAAGGTGAAGGAGCTCAATTAGAAGAGACGAGCCACTCCTCCCACCGGTGACTTTCCCCATCTTTCAAAACACCGTATTCCCACAGGAGCAGGCGGGTCTTGGAGTCGATGACGAGCTTGAGGACGGCATCCTCTGTCTCCGCTCGCACCATGAGGCAATCCCTGCCGTTTATCCCCCCCACATCCTCAACGGTGAGGTTGGCACAGCACAGTTTCAGTGTGTAACCCTTCTCCGGCTTCAAACGCTCAAAGACGGGTGAGTAAGGATAACCTACCCTAAAGAGCTCAACCCCGGCCTTTTCCCCCTCAACAAAGATTGAACCGTCAGGCTGGTAAATAACCGCCCTTGAACCGATCACCTCAGCGCGGTCGGTGCCGTTGAAGGAGGAATGGCTCGGCAGCCACCAGTCGGTTCTGAACTCTCCGACCATAACCGTCCGCCCCTTCTCGCGGGTTACCGTGAAGACGGTGGTGGTGTTCAGCTCCAGCTTCCGGCCGGAGTACACGCGGGACTCGTATGTCAGCGTCACTTTTCCATCGAGGTTGTCGAGGCCGGTGGCGTTGAACCTCACAACAGGCTCCGCCATGCCTCGGGGCAGGCTGGTGTAGTAGAGCACTCCGGAGGCCATGACGAGGATAACGGCAAACCCCACGAGCAGGGCAACGCGCCTCATACCGTAGCCACCCACCCGTATTCTACCGTCAGCCCTTATAAGATTTTCCTTTCATTGATTGAAAAATTTTCGATTCTTTGTGATGTTAAAATAACGAACGAAATAAGGGATCCTAATCCACGAGTTGAGATGCACGCAAATTAGTCTTTGAGAAAGGGTAGGAAAACAAGCTTCAGGAAAAACCCCGCCACTTAATGTCGGCGCCCGAAGGGCGCTAAGGAAAAGAACTCTCACCAAGATGGGCAATTTAGAAGAAAACCCAAAATCAAAAACAACCCAAAAAGCATGCCAGCTTTGACGAAACTTTGCCCGGCAAAGTTTCTTAACGTGGGGCGGAGCCCCCTTGTCTTTCGTTACCAGAGTTTGGGATACCAGTCCCTCGGCATGAAGACCTTGTCAACATCAACCGCTATACCCTTGCTCTTCTGGAGCATTTCACCGCTCGTCATGGTGGCCTTGCCGAGTGCAACGAGTTCATCCTTGAGCGTCATGACCGCAACGAGGTCGCCCCTCTTGATGCCCTTGTTGAGCTTCACTATCCCTGGAACGGCCAGGTCGGCGCCGTAGGTTACGGCGGCAACGGCTGAATCCCTTATCCACACCTTGGGAAGGTGCTCCACAGCTTTTTCCATCGGCTGTATCGCCTTCCTGAAGTACTCCTCGATGCCGTCGTCCTTCCAGAAGTGGTAGTAGTCTACGAGGTCGTGAAGGGTCACGAGGGTTTCGTCCTCCTTGAAGGGACCGCTTCTCGTTCTCCTCAGCTCGGCCATGTGCGCTCCGACCCCAAGGGCAAGGCCGATGTGATGAATGAGCGACCTGATGTAGGTTCCTGCCTCGACTCCAACGCGGAAGAGCACATCTTTACCGTCTATCTCAAGAATCTCAATGTAGTAGACCTTCCTCGTCCTCAGCCTTCTCTTGACCGCGCTCCTCAGCGGCGGCCTCTGGATTATCTCACCCTCGAATTCCTTCATAACCGCGCGGATTTTGTTCTCAGGGACGTCGCCGTGGAGGTGCATCAGCGCGACGTACTCCTTTCCCGCGGGCAGGAGTGCCTGAACGACCCTCGTGGCCCTCTCAAGTGCAACCGGCAGAACCCCGCTGACCTTGGGGTCGAGGGTTCCGCCGTGGCCGGCCTTGCTCAGGTTGAAGAGCCTCTTGATCCACGCAACAACCTCGTGGCTCGTCGGTCCGGGGGGCTTGTCGAGGTTTATTATCCCGAACTGCATGTGCATTTCCATGGGCCTCTTCTCCGGCGGAAAGCCCCATTTTGGATTCGTCTCGGCCTTCTCGTCCTTAACCAGAACCTCTCGCTTTATGTCGGCCGGAAGGATTCTCCTCACTTCGTCCCTCGCCATGAGCATCACCTATGGGTCTTCCAACACCCTGATGAAATCCTCCTTTGCTTATTTGAGCAAGTCTCAGTACTCCCATCAACGTGCCGGCTTTTAACTCTTTGTGAAGCGGAACCACTGTTCCAATTTTTCTACCATCAATATACTTGACAAGCACTACCTGGCTGCCTCTTTGGCGAGACACTTCAAAACCAAACTTTCTGGTGAGCACTTTAATGACCTCTTCACCCGAGAGCCTTGGCAACTTCGACATTGAAATCGCCCACGAACTTTACTTTCTCAAGCTCCTCCCTCAGCTCAGGAAACTCCTCAAGATACAGCTCAACGGCCTCCTTAAGGTTCTCAATGGCCTCCTCTATTGTCTCTCCCTGAGTGGTTATCCCCGTAAAGACTTCACGAATTATGTAAACACCCTCCTCTTCCCAAATGACGGCATGGAGTTGCATTCAGCTCACCCCCCTTACAGTTTTTGGTTCGTAACTTAATAAATCCACCTAATACTTGAACCTGTAGGTGAACACCGGCCAGTTCGGGAGGTATTTGACGAGTTTCAGGTAGCCCGGCACAAAAACTTCCCGTTTGCCCTTTTCGAGCCCATTGAACACCGCCCGTGCAACCTCTTCCGGCTCTATCGAGCCCTTCGGAACCTTTCCGTTCCAGAATCCTGTCTTGACCTGCTTGGGATATACCCTCATAACATGGATTCCCCTATCCAGGAGCTCCTTTTCGAGGTTCACTGCCAGGTAGTGGAGCGCCCCCTTGGCGGCGCAGTAGGAGGGAATCTCCGGTACATTGACAAAGGCCACACCGCTGATTACGAAAACAACCGTTGAGCCGCTCCCGAGGAAGGGGAGAAGTTCCCGGGTCAGTTCAATCGGGGCCACGGCATTGACTCTGAAAACACCTTCCAGATCGTCCCCGGAGTGCCCAAGTAGGGGCTTTCTCAGGGCGAATCCGGCGTTGTTGATGAGCAGATCGAGTTTGCCAATGCCCAGTTCTCGCAAGGCCCCGGATATTCTCTCGGGGGAGTTTCGGTCGCGGAAGTCCGCGACAATATACTCAACGTTCCCCAGACTTTTGAGGCCCTTTAACCGCTCCCTGCTCCTGCCGACCGCTATGACCAAGTAGCCTTTTTCAACAAGCCCTTCAACCAGAAGCTTGCCTATGCCTCCAGTTGCACCCGTCACCAGTGCGGTTTTCATGGAACCACCGAAAGGTGTTGAAGAAGAGACTTAAAAGCGTTGGGAAGTAAGAAGAGGCCGAAAGGCCTCGGCAATCACTCAAGGCTGATTCCAGCGCTCTCAAGGGCGGCCTTGACAGCCTCGTCGTCGGCGCCGCGCTCAATGCTGACCTTCTCCGGAAGGGGCTCAAGGTGCTTGACGTTCATCCTCCTGCGCTTGACCTTGTTGAGGCCAGCGCCGGTAACGAGGACGAAGTTCCTGTCGATGACGTCCACGACGACTACCTTCTCTCCGGCCCTCCTTCCGGCGATTATAACGGCAAGCCTTCCGACTTCCATGGCTGGCATTCATCCCACCTCCTCATCTTTTGTTGCCCGGGTTTTCACCCGACCCCGCGTCACCGTCGGGGTAAAGGTGGTCGATGGCGGCCTTCACAATCTCGAAGACCCCATCGGGACCCCATTTGGCTGTGTTGATTATCAAGTCGTAAATCGACTTGTCGTCGATGTCAATTCCATAGAGGTTTAAATACCTTTTCCTGTTGCCCTTCTCACGCTCGGCGATTCCCACGAAGGCCTCCTCAACGGAGACCCCCTCGCGGCGGGCAACTCTCCTGGCGCGCTCCATTATCGGAGCGTCAAGCCATATCTTAAGGTCTGCATCCTTGACCATCCAGCCGGCGAGGCGGCCCTCAATAACGACGTTGCACTCCTTGGCTGCCTCCACCTGCCTCCTGTCAACCTCACGGTCGATCTCGGGGTGAAGTTCGGCGTACTCCTGGAACTCCTCAAGCGACATGCCCATTTCCTTGGCCATCTGCCGGAAGATGAGTCCCGCGTAGATGTGCTTGAATCCATAGTACTTGGCCAGGTTCCTGCAGAGTGTCGTCGTTCCGGAACCGGCCAAACCGCTGACCGTTATCACGAGGCAGCCCTTCGGCATGATTACACCTTCAGAGGGCTATGCCGGCTCTTACCTGCGCCTTCATAACCTTCCTCATGCAGCTCGGGCAGAGGTTCGGGTAGGGCCTCTCGGGCCTCTTTGCCGTCTTCGGGAGCTTCCTGAGCTCACTCGGCCTGCCGCGCGGAACGCCGTTGAGCGGCCTGCCGCACATGGCGCAGTGGGCAACCTTTGGCTTTCTGCGCTTGAAGTGTATGACGGTCCTTCCACCCGGAGTCCTGACGTACTTCCTTCTCCATGACCTTGACCTGTACATCGGCTTCATTCCTCTCACCTCGCAACCCCTATTTTCAGAGTGTTTTTAAATTTATCCCATGTCAAGGAGCTTCCTGAGAACGTAGCCGGTTACCATCGACGTCAGAACGTACCATCCGACGTAACCAAGCTCGCTCGGCGGAAGTGCGGAGTGCTGCCACCGGTGGAAGAAGTCGAAGACGAAGAAATTGAAGGGGGCCTTCACTATACCCACTTCAACGTACCATCTCCGGAGCCACGCGAAGAATATACCCGCTATCGGAAGGGTGATGAGCGAGACCTTCAGCATGGTGTCCTTCATGACCTCGCTCTGGAGCTTCATGAGCTCCATCTGCTCCTGCTGGAGCTTTTTGAGCTTCTTTTCATCCTTCGCAGCCTGGGCTTCCTTGTACTTCCTCTGGAACTCCTTGCTCTTCCTCTGGAGCCTCTTCACTTTCTCCTGGTCAACCATGAAATAGTTGACGAGGGTGAAGAAGGCACCGAGTATCACACCCGAAACCGTAACCACCCATATCGGGTGGTGGGCCTGTATCATGGGGCCGAACAGACCGTCAAGGAAAGCGTATATCCCCTCAATCATACTCTCCCACCGCCAGGTTAAGTACTTCAACAAGCTCATGAACGGCCTCTTCAAGGCCCTTATCCTCATGGTTCTCGATTATCTTGATGAGCGCGTTCGAGTGCATGGCGTAGCTCACGGCAGCGGCACGGTTCAAATCCTGGTGCCTCTGTATCTGCTCCTCAGTCTCAACGTCTCTGTCGCGCTTCAGGTCGCGGAGGCGCCTTCCGAGTATCTCGCTCGGTGTGGCCTCGATTATGACTATGAAGTTGGGGTTTATAACCTCAATAACCTCCCTGGGGAAGCCGAGGAGATATCCCACCGGCGTCCTTATGGTCGCGTGGGTGTCTATGAGTATCGGCTCGCTCTTGGACATCTCGACTATTCTCTCGGCAGCTTTCATCTGAAGCTCCTTCTGTATCTCGGGGTTCAATTTTCTCATCTCATCCCTGTGGCTCACAAGCCCGGCGGCAACTGCTTCCTCAAACATCAGGTCGCCGAAGTTGACGAGCCTGAACCTAACCTTCGTTTTTCTGAGGGCCAGCCGGGTTATGGTGCTTTTCCCCACTCCGGGAATCCCTGTTATCATGACAACAAACGGCATCACGCTCACCCAAGGAGGTTTCTGGAAGAAGTAATCGAACCGGGTTTAAAAGGTTTTGTGAAAGAAAAGAAAGACCTCACTTGGCAAAGAACTTCCTCAAAGCAGGGAACATCTCGGTGGCCTGTTCCCTTGCCACCTCCTCATAGAACCTGTAGAGGATACCAACCGTAAGGAGGATTCCGGTTCCGGTACCCAGGGCCCCAAGGAAGTCCGCCAGCACTGCGACTATCGCCAGGGTGAACGAACCCCAGAAGGTAACGTAGGGAATGTACCTGTTGAGCACCCTCTCCAGTATCCTCGGATCACGCCTGAATCCCGGAATCTGCAGACCAGCGCTCTGGAGCTGTCTGGCGATGCTTCTGGCGTCGAGGCCCGTAAGCTCGACCCAGAGGAATCCGAAGAGTATCGCCCAGAAGATGGTCATCAGAGCATAGACTAGGGCCCTGCCCGGGTCGGCTACGACGTGATAGATGTCCCTCGGCGGGTAGAGGTAGGTGACGAATCCGGTCAGTGGATACCCGTTTTCGTCGAAGGTTCCAAGGAAGGTGTAGCCGAAGTTGTTGAGGAGCCTGGCCCACAGCTGGATGTTTGAGTAAAGGGCAAAGGTTAGGATGATCGGTATATTGCTGACGTACATGAACCTTATCGGATACCTTCCGCGGACTGTGACGCGGCCGTAGCTGAGCGGTATCTCCACGCGCATGCTCTCAAGGTAGACGACCACGAGGAAGACGATTATCGTCGCCATTAAATCCATCATGTCGGGCAGTGTTCCCCTGTAGAGGGCTCCGGTTAAGTCACCGTAGAATAAATGCTGTATGAACGCTGGAATAGCGCCTATGATGGCAGGCCCCCCTGTAACCGGGTCGATGTAGTCAGGAGTCGTTGCGGGATTCAACGCCTTAGTGATGACGGTCTGGGAAACACCCGCGGCGATGAAGAGGCTGATACCGCTTCCGATTCCCCACTTGCTGACCAGCTCATCGAGGAGGATGAGCATCACGGAGGCTAACCCAAGCTGGAGTATGATGAGTATCGCCAGACCAATTCCAATGTACGCCTCACCGGCGGGTGTCGTGACGGTCTGGAAGGCGCCGAGGCTGGTGTCTACCCTACCGAATGCGCCAGCGAAGACGTAGATAGCTGCCTCGAAGAAGCTCATGAATACTGCGAACAGCTTCTGAGCGGCCTGGTAAAACCTTCTATCCTCATGATTGGAGAGATCAAGGTGAACTATCTCAGAACCGACAAGAAGCTGCATAATGATGCTCGCGGTGACGATTGGCCCAATACCAAGCGTCAGAAGAGAACCGCTCCTTCCGGCAAGGACGAACCTGAGCGTGGCGAAGTAGTCCTGAATCTGCGAGGGGATTCCATAGAGAGGAATCTCCGCAAGGACGAAGTACAGCAGCAGAACGATTCCCGTCCACATGAACTTCTCCTTGAGCGGCACGTGTCTCTTGGGCCGCTCGACCTCTGGGAAGTACCTTTCAATTGCGAACACTACGTTCCTGAACCCCATGATTAACACCCGCCAAAAGTTAAATTAAATGGGGAATCAGGCGAGGATAACCTCGCCGCCAGCGGCCTTTATCTTCTCCTCGGCCTTCGGGGTAACGTAGTAGGCCTTGATGGTGAGGGGCCTGGTGAGCTTTCCGGTTCCGAGAACCTTGTCGACGCCGAGCTGGGTGACGTCAACGACCACCTTCCCCTCCTCCTCGTAGGCAACGCCCATGTCAAGGAAGAGGGTGAGGTTCTCGTCTATGTCGCTGAGGTTTATGGTCTTAGGGGTATACTGGACGGCCTTGGGCCTGTGGAAGCCGCGCTTGCCGAGGTGGTCCGGGGCGTACTTGATGACCCAGGTCCACTTGGTGTTCTTCCTCTTTCCGGTTCCGGCCATTCCCTTACCGCCCTTGCTACCGCCGCCGCGGTGCTTCTTCTTGCAGCCCCATCCGTGAGTGTGACTTCCGCGGAGCTTCCTAACCTTCTTCTTCCTCCTTATCATCTCTCGCCACCTCAGAGCATTCTCTCAATGAGGTCGTTTATCCTCTCGCCGCGGTAGCCGAGGGCTCCGCCTTCCTTAAAGCTGCGCTTCTTGCTGCCCTTGAGGCCACCCCTCGGCGGGTGGAGCCTAAAGACCGGCTTGATGTTCGGCAGGTCCGTGAGCTTCATCTCGCCGGCGACGACCTTCTCCGCGAACTCCTCGATGGTCATGCCGAGCTTCTCCTTGACGTACTCGTCGGTTATCGGCCTGTTGCCGATGAGCCTGCCCCTCTTCCTGAGGAGCTTGGCAAGGGTCTCCTTGTCGATTTCGCCCCAGGTGATGTAGTCCTTGACCTTCTGAACCATTCCCTTATAGCTCGGGTTGTCGTCGACGAGGACGAGGTGGTTGATCCTGTGGAGGCGGAGCATGGCGAGGGTGTCCCTAACCTCTCCCCTCGCCCTTATCCCGCTCCTAAGCCTGATGAGTGCGAGCTTTGCCATCCTCTCTCACCTCACTCCAGCTCAAAGTTCGCCGGCATCTCCCTTCCGACGATGATACCGTACTTCTCCTCCATGCCCGGCTGGATTGCAACGCGGTTGGTGTTGTAGAGCGCGTTGAAGACCGCCTTGGCGAAGTTGACGGTGGTCCTCGTCTCACCCAGGCTCTGTGACCAGACGTCCTGAACGCCGGCGAGGCTGAGTATCTTCTTGCCGACGTCACCTATGACGAGGCCGAGGCCACGCGGTCCCGGCATGAGCTTGACGCGGACGCTTCCCTCTTTGCCCTCGACGGCGAACGGAATCGAGTGCGGCCTTCTGCACCTGCACTCCCAGGAACCACAGCCGCGCTTGATCTCGATGATGTTCATCTTGGCGTAGTTGATGGCCTTCCTGATGGCTATTCCAACCTCCTTTCCGTGGCCGATTCCGAGGCCGACGTAGCCGTCCCTGTTGCCGACGGCGGCGAGGACTCTAAACCTGATCCTCCTGCCGCTGTCGGTCATCCTGACGGTGAGGGCTATGTCGAGAACCTCCTGGTTCTCCCTCATGTTGACCTCCGGAAGGAGGACGTCCACTATCTCCGGCTCCTTAATCTGGTATCCCTTGCGGAATATCTCGTGAATGTCAGTTATCTGACCTTCCTTGACGAGCTGGCCGAGCTTGGTCCTCGGCTCCCACTCCTCCAAAACCCTCTGGGCGATCTCCCTCGGGTCGCTCATTCTCTCGCCTCCTCAAACTTCTCGATTATCCTCGCCTTGACCTCCTCAAAGTGCTCGGGGAGCTTCTCCGGAGCGAGACCCTTGACGAGGTATCCCGAGAACTGCTTCTTATAGCGCTCCTCGTCCTCTTCCTTGAGGGTCTTGGCGTAGTTGGCTATGTGCTCGCCGTTTATCCTGTAGTCCTCTGGATAAATCTCCTCGCTGTGCGGGACGTCCAGGCCCGCATCAACGGCTCCCTTGAGGACGGCGAAGATGCTCGAACCCCTGGTCGGCGGGTGGAGGCCTATGTCGAGGATGGCCTCTTCAACGCCTGCCTTCTTGGCCTTGTAGCCTATGAGGAGACCGAGCAGGTAGGCCGAAGGCGTGTTGCCGCCGTGTCCCTTCCAGCCGAAGTCCCTCATGAGTTCCTTCGTGTGGGCTGAAACCACAGTCCTGTCTCCCTTCGGGTCGTAGACGACGATCTGAGCCACATGGTGGTTGAGGGTCTTCCTCACGACAAGCCTGGGCTTCCCAGACTTGAGGAGGGCGAGCCTCTTGTGATAGTTAGTCTTACCCTCTCTCCTTCTCCTGAACGGAACCCTATATCTCGGTCCGCGTGCCATCTCTCTCACCTCACTCCTTCAGTATGTCGTGCTCCTGCATGAACATGTAGAGCTGCCTCTTGTTCTTGAACTGGCCGCCCTTGGCGCGGATGTAGAGCTTCCTGTAGGCGTGCTCGTCGAGCTTGCCCTCGGCCTTGAGCTTCCTGAGCTCCTTCCTGAGGGCCCTTATGGTCATCATCCAGCGCTCCTTCTTGCCCATCCTGGCGGTCTTCTTACCCTTCTTGCTTCCCGGACCCCTGTGGCGGCCCTTCTTCCTGGCCTCCTGGAAGGCCCTGGCGCGAGCCCTGCTCTGGCCCTTGACGGGCTTCTTTTTGATGACGCCGTCGTTGATGAGCCTTCTGATATCCTCCCTGGTGATGGCAGCCGCGACGTCATCAATCCTCTCCGGGTCGATCCAGACCCTGTTCTCACCGCACTTCAACAAATCAGCGGCAATCCTTCTCTGCATCTTGAGCATGAGTCTCACCTCGCGTTAAGAACCTTCACACCGAGCTCCTTCGCCCTGGCGAGTATAAGCTCTCTCTTCCTGGCGCCAACGGTTCCGGCTATCCTGGCGGCCTGCCTGGTCGGGTCTATGGCCTCAAGCTCTTTGACGTTGTGGACGAGGACTTCCTCGTAGCCGCTCGGGTGGAGTCCCCTAACGAGCCTCGGTGAGCTCCAGCCTATGCTCGGTGACCTGGCCTTGCCCTTCTTCTTGAGCCTCATCTTGCTGTCGATCCCCTTCGGCCTGCGCCACTTCGGGTCGTTCTTGAACTTCGGATAGCGCCACCACTCCTGGCGAAGGAAGCGGGGCTTCTTCCTCTTGATCCCGGCCCTTACCTTAAGGAGTCTCGCCTTCTCGTTCATTTCTCACACCTCAGAACTTTATCGGCTTACCAGCCTTCTCCACGATGTAAATTCCATCCTGGAAGACACGCCTGTCCCACTTGGTTATCCTGGTCGCCTGCTCGATGTTTGCAGCGGTCTGGCCAACGGCCTCCTTGTCGATGCCCTCGACGATGACATCGCTGCCCATGACCTTGACGGTGACTCCCGGGAGGATTTTAGCCCTCCTCGGGTTCTTCTCACCGAGGAAGTTCTCGATGACGACCTCGTCACCCTGGACCTTGACTGTCATTGGGAAGTGGCTGTAGACAATCTTGAGCTTGTAGGTGAAGCCTTCGGTTACACCCTTGATCATGTTGGCTATGTGGGCCTTGAAGGTTCTGGCTATGGCTATGTCCCTCTTCCTCGGGAATTCCTTGAAGACGACGACCTTACCGTCCTCTGTGAAGATCTGAACGCCCGGATACTTGAGCTCCCTCTGGAGCTCGCCCTTCGGGCCCCTGACCTTGACGGTGTTCCCCTCAACGGTGACCTCGACTCCCTCTGGAATCTCAACCTCTTCCCTTACCCACGCGTCTATCGGCATCTCTCTCACCTCAGTAGACGTAGGCTATCAGCCTTCCGCCGATTCCCTTCTCGATGGCCTCTTTGTGGGTCATGACGCCCTGGGAGGTCGAGACGATGAGGATACCGAACTCGAAGGCCGGAAGGAACCTCTTCTCCCAGGCCTCGTACTCCCTGGCCTTAACCGGGAACCTCGGCTTTATCGCTCCAGCCTTGTTGATCTTTCCTATGAGCTGCACCCTGTAGATGCCTGCCCTTCCGTCGTCTATGAACTCGAACTCACCGATGTAGCCGTTCTCCTGCATAACCCTGAGGACCTCTCCCATGAGCTTGGAGGCCGGCTTGAGGTAGACCTCCTTCTTTCCGACCCTCTCGCTGTTGGTTATGTGGGAGAGAGCGTTTGCCAGCGGGTCAAGCAAAGTCATCTCCTCTCACCTCACTCGTACTTCTTAAAGCCCAGCTTGGGGGCTATCTCTCTAAAGCAGTGTCTGCAGAGCATAAGGCCGTGTATCCTGATTATCGGGCCGTACTGGCCGCAGCGCATGCACCTTCTCGCACCCTTCCCAAACTTCCTGGGCTTCCTCTTGTTGTAGTCAGCCTTCGCCATCTCACAATCCCTCCACGGTAACCTTAAACTCCTCCATAGCGAAGACGATACCTTCCTCCTTGGTCAGCTTGTGCCTGTTCGGTATCTTCTTCCTCTGCCTCTTCCTCTTGGCGACCCTGAAGCCGGGCCTCTCAAGGGTGACGCAGACGTCCATACCGAAGATGCCTATCTCTGGGTCGTACTCGACGCCCGGTATGTTGATGTGCTCGTCTATTCCAAAGCAGAAGTTGCCGTGCTCGTCAAAGTTGGTCGCTTTGAGCTTGTTGTCCACAGCCGCGAGGAGTCTCCTGAGCATCTCCTCCGCCTTCTCGCCGCGGAGGGTGACCTTGACGGCTATCGGCTCTCCGCGCCTGATTCCGAAGTCCTTGTTGGTCTGCTTGGCCCTTCTCCTTATCGGCTTCTGGCCGACGAGCCCCTCCAGCATCTTCTCGGCCTTGGTGAGCCTCTCACCGCTCTCGCCAACTCCAATGTTTATGGTGACCTTGGCAATTCTGGGCTTCCTCATCGGGTGAGCTTCCCAGTCTGCAAGGATAGCCTCTCTGTTGATCTGCATCTCATCTCACCTCACGGAAGGGAAATCTCCGGCTTGTCCTTACCAACGACGAAGGCGTACTCCTTCAGAGTGTCGAAGAGCTCGCCGTTCTCGTCCTCGATTGTGACGACGTCCGGCCATCCCATTGGGAATCCCCTGACCTCGACGACCTTACCCTTCCTCGCAACGTTCTTACCCTGGGTAACGAAGACGTAAGCTCCAACCTCGAACGGGATGACCTCGATGACCTCCCTGTCAGGTACCCTCATGAGGACGGTGTAGGCCGTCCTGTACTTGTCCTTCTCGTCCATGGTGACGAGGTGGTTGCTTCCGTCGTGGAGGTTGAGCTGGACCTTGGCTCCCTTGACCATGCGCTTGTTGCTTATCCTGAGCGGCTTGATGTTGGCTTCCTTCTCGCTTATCGGGTGGAGTATGAGCTTGCCAATCCTGTTCGGGAGAACCCTGTAGTGCTCACCGGTCTCGGGGATGGAAATCACGTCCATGATTCCGACCGGGAACTTGTAGTCCTTCCTAACGCGGCCGTCAACGAGTATCTTGCCCTCGTTGAGAATCTTCCTCGCCTCGCGAGCGGTCTTGGCGTAGCCGAGGTAGTCCCTGACTATGTAGAGCAGCGGAATCGAGGTCCTCATGCTGTGCGGACCCGGTCTCGGCCTGACCGCCCACTTGTAGGTCTTCCTTGAGATGTACCACTGATTCGGAGCGGCAAGCCTCTTAAGGTGCCTCTTGGCTCCTTTCCTCGCCATCAACCAGCCCTCCTATTAATTATCTTCTCCCTCTTCTCGTCCTCAAGGTTGAGGTCTATTATCATAACGTTCGACGGGTGAACCGGGTAGAAGACTTCGGTTCCGTCGACCTTCTTCTGGGTGACCCCCTCGATGTGTATCCTGTACCTCTTGAGGTCAACCTCAAGGACCTTGCCTTCCTTGCCCTTGAAGTCGCCGCGCATAACGCGAACCTTGTCGCCCTCCCTGATCGGAAGGCTCCTCACGCCGTACTTGTTCCTGAGCTCCGGGCTCAGGGTGGCGGCCATTATCTTGCTCCTAAGGTGAAGGGGAGCGTTGTAGAGGAACTTCCTCTGCTTCTTGGGCTGTCTCGTCTTCAACTTCATCATTCTCACCTCACAACACTATGCTCGCTATGCTTCCGAGCCTTACCCAGCGCTCGGCGGCCTCCCTGGCTATGGCACCCCTGATTTCGGTTCCCCTCGGGACACCCTCCGGGGTGACTATCGCTGCCGCGTTGTCCTCGAACTTGACGCGCATGCCATCAAGGCGTCTGTACTCCTTCCTCTGCCTGACGACGACGGCCCTAACCACCTGGTGCCTGATGTCCGGCCTTCCCTTCTTGACGGCGGCGATGACCATGTCGCCGACACCGGCCGAGGCAAGCCTCCTCCTGGTGCCCTTGTAGCCAACGACGCCGATTATCTGGATGACCTTGGCGCCGCTGTTGTCGGCGACCTTGAGGTAAGCGCCTATCGGAAGAGCGCGAGTCGGCCTGACCGGGCTAATACCTCTTGTAGCACCTGCACCCTTCTTCGCCATTTAGATCACCTCTCGCCAGCCCTCTTGGTGACTGCAACGACAACCCAGCTCTTGGTCTTGCTTATCGGCCTGGTCTCGGCTATGAGAACCTTGTCGCCGACCTTGGCGTCTATGCACTCCGGGTTGTGAGCGTGAACCTTGCTCCTTCTGAGCTCATACCTCTCGTATTTTTTGAGGTAGTGGTAGTGCTGCCTCTCGACGACGACGGTCTTTTTGCCCTTGTCGCTGACGACTATTCCCTCGAAGTATCTGCCGTGTATCTTGAGGTGCCCGTGCCAGGGGCAGTGCGGGTCGTCGCACTTCTCAGCGGGAGGCTGAACCTTCAATCCAATCTCTCTCATTTTCGCCACCTCTTCTTCAATCTCATCTCGGGTCTTCCAATCAGCTCTTTTCCGTTGATTCGGATCCTTTTACCGCCAACTTCAAACTCAATCTCCACCACGTCCTTCGGGATAACCCAGACCCTCTCACCGCCGATGGTGAGGGTGTTCCTCGTCTCGTCAAGGACGTAGCCCTCGATGCCAACCAGCTCTGGATGAGATGCCCTTATAATTTTTGCTTTCAGCCCTATGAGCTCGCTCCAGATGATGTTTTTCTGATTCACTCGATTTCTATCAGGTCCTCTGAAAATCCAAGGTCTCCGAGCAACTTCTTGACCCTTTCTCTGTGGTCCCCCTGGAGCTCTATCCTTCCCTTCTTGACCGTTCCGCCGCATGCCAGCTTCGCCTTCAGCTTCTTTGCTATATCTTCGAGGTCAAACTCCTTTTCGTCTATGCCCTCGATTATGGTTTTAAGCTTTCCGTAGCGGGCCTTCTCTATGTAAACTCTAATTCTCTGCTGCTCCTTCAGGACCTCCTTAAAGAGCATCTCATCCAGAGGGTTAACAATCCTAGGCACTAACCATCACCTTTTCTCCCTAAGCTTCTCCTTCCTTATGGTCAGCAGGCGCGCGATATCGCGCCTGATGTTCCGGATGACCATGGGGTTCTCAAGCGAGGCCCCCATGGTGAGCACACCCCTCTCCTTGGCGAGTTCAAGGCGGAGCTCCCTGAGCTTCTTCTCGATCTCCTCGATGCTCATCTCCCTAATCTCACTCGGCTTCATTGGTGCTCACCTCTTCCTCGACGGGCTTCTCTATAACCTCTATCTCATCCGGGAGCTTGGCGTCGGGCGGCATGATGGAGACCTTAACTCCAATGACACCGAGCTTGAGCTTGGCCTGGGCGTAGCCCTTGCTGACGAGGGTCTCGGCCGGGTTTCCGACCTTGGCGAGATAGCCCTGGTAGAACCTGACGCTCTTGGCCCTCTCACCGGTGAGCTTTCCGCTCAGGCGAATCTCAACGCCCCTGGCGCCGTTCCTCATGATAGCCCTGATGGCCGAGTAGGCTGCCCTCCTGAAGTGGATGCCCCTCTCAAGGGCCTGGGCGAGCCTGACGGCCTGGACCTTGGCGTTGAGGTAGGGGTTCTTTATCTCCTCAACCTCGATCTGCGGGTTCTCAAGGTTGAACTTCCTTTCGAGGGTTCTAGTGAGCTCCCTAATGCGCCTTCCACCCCTGCCTATGACGTAGCCGGGGTTGGCGGCGAAGATGACGACCTTGGTTCCAAGGGGGGTCTTTTTGATGTCTATTCCGCCGTAGCCGGCGCGCCTAAGCTCCTTCTCAAGGTACTCGTCGATGAGCATCTCCTTAACGCCTTCCTTGATGAAGTATCTCTCGATCGCCAAAAGTCTCACCTCCTAACTTCCTCAACGACTATCTCGATGTGAGTGGTCTGCTCGTTGAACGGTGTGGCCCTTCCAAAGGCCCTCGGGATGTATCCGCGAAGCACTGGACCGCGCTGGGCAGCCGCGTGGATTATCTTGAGCCTGTCCGGGTCGAGGCCCTTCTGCTCGGCGTTGTTCTTGGCGTTGAGGAGGACCTTCTTGACGGCCTTGGCGACCTTAACAGGGTAGCGACCTGGACCGAAGCCCCTGCCAGGCTTGTGACCCTGGCTGTCGTTGAAGCGCCTCATCGGAACCGGTCTCTTGAGCGCTATAACGTCGTCGAGGTAGCGAAGCGCGTCGTTGAGCATCATACCCCTTATCTCCCTGAGGAGCTCGACGCTGTGCTTCGGGGATATCCTAAGGTCCCTTCCGCTGGCACGAGCCATCCTGTCCGGGTCAAAATTTTGGAATGAGTAGGAAAACCTGCCCCTGCTCATCTATACCACCTCACTTGATGGCCACGAACATTGACGACCTGGTCGCACCGACACCAGGCGAGCCGTGCTGGACTATCTTCCTCGTGAGGGCAAACTCGCCGAGGTAGTGGCCTATCATTTCCTCCTTGATCTCTATCGGGACGAACTCCTTTCCGTTGTAGACGTGGATGGTCATGCCGACCATCTCGGGGAGAATGACCATGTCCCTGCTGTGGGTCCTTATGGGCTTCTTGTACTTGCCCTTCTTGGCAAGCCTTATCTTCCTGAGGAGCTTCTTCTGCTCCGGGCTGAGGCCCCTCCTGAGGCTCCTCCTCTGCCTGCTCGGGAGGAGCTTGGCAAAGTCCTCAAGTGACATGTTGAGCAGTTCCTCGAAGCTGTAACCCCTGTACTTAAACTCCTTCTTTCTCGCCATCTTCACTTCCTCCTACCAGTTCTTCTCGCGGCTATGTGACCGACCTTCCTTCCGGGCGGGGCGCGCCTCGAAACGGTGCTCGGCCTGCCGATGTGGTGCTCCTTACCACCGTGCGGGTGGTTGACGGCGTTCATCTTAACGCCCCTCGGCTTCGGCCAGAACCTGTTCCTGGCCTTGGCGATGTAGTAGGCCTTACCCGCCTTAACGATTGGTTTCTCAAGCCTTCCGCCGCCGGCGACAACGCCTATGGTGGCCCTGCAGGTCGGCTTGAACTGCTTGAGCTCACCGCTCGGGAGCTGGACTATGACCTTGTCCTTCTCCCTGCTGACGACGAGGGCGTAGGCACCGCCTGCTCTAACGTACTTGCCGCCGTCGCCCGGAACTCCCTCGATGTCGTAGACGTAGCTTCCCTCCGGTATCATGGCAAGCGGGAGGGTGTTGCCGATCTTGATTGGAGCGTTCGGCCCGATGGCTATCTCCTCGCCGACGAGGATTCCCTCAGGGGCTATGATAAGCTTCTCCATGCCGTTCTCGAACTTAACGCGAGCCACTGGAGCGGTCCTTCCCGGGTCGTGGAGTATCTCGACGACCTTGCCGACGAGGGTCTTCTCCTTGGTAAGGTTGAGCGGAACGTACCTGACGGCACCCCTGTACCTGTGGGAGGGGGCCCTAAAGGTCGTGGTTCCCTTACCTCTCCTCTGCTGAATCAAACTCTTTCCCATCTCACTCACCCCGTCAGAACAATCCTATCCTGGCAGCAACCTCACTTGCGCTGTACTCAGGCTTAAGCTTCACGTAGGCCTTCTTCTCTCCCTTCATGGTTATGAGGGTGTTGACCTTCTCGACCTTGACCTCGAACATCGCTTCCACGGCCCTCTTGATGTCGGCCTTGGTGGCGCGCTTGTCAACTATGAAGGTGAGCTTGTTCTCGTTCTCGATCATCGCCACGGCCTTCTCCGTGACGACCGGCTTGATGATGACCTTGTACGGATCCATCTCTCATCACCCGTAAATCTCCCTAAGCCTCTCTATGGCTCCCCTCGTCCAGAGGGTAAGCCTTCCGGGGTGGGTACCCGGAGCGAGCAGCTCGGCACTGAGGTTCTCGACGGTGACGACGTCAACGCCCGGGTGGTTCCTCGCTCCCTGGACGATTCCCTCGTTCTTAGCCACGACGATGAGCGGTCCCTTGGCCTTCTTGTAGCGCCTTCCGCGCATCTTGCCCTTACCTGCCCTTATCTTGGTGTTCTTCTTAGCTCTCTCGATGTCGTCCCAGACGCCGAGCTTCTTGAATATCTCCCTGGTCTGGGCGGTCTTGAAGACCTTCTCAAGGTCGTCGGTGACGACTATCGGAACCTGCGGGACGTTGTCAACGATGTGGCCCCTGGCCCTGACGAGGTCGTAGTTAGCGGTTGCGGCGATGGCGCTCATTATGGCCAGCCTGCGCTCCTTCTTGTTGATGCCCTCCCAGATGACCTTCTCAACCTTGGGCGGGTGGGTTCTTCTTCCGCCCCTCGCGAAGGGGACGAAGGCGGCAAACCTCGGGGAGGTCTTTATCCTCTCAACCCTGGCCATTCCGTGGCCCTTTCCGATGTTCTCGGTGACCCTTCTCTTGCCGGCCATCGGGTCCCTGCCCTGCGGCTGTATCCTGTGGGTCCATGAGGCGATGACAGCCCTCCTGATGAGGTCGGGCCTGAACGGAGTGGCAAAGACCTTCGGAAGCTCTATCTCCTCCACAGGCTCGCCTTCGAGATTGAAAACCTTAACCTTCATCTATCTCACCTCACTGCTTGGATTCCCTACTGACGTAGGTTATCTGCGGCCTCTCAACCGGCGGCTTCTTCTTCGGCGGCCTTATAGCCGGCCTGACCCTGATGATCCTCTTGAAGGCTCCCGGAACGGTACCCTGTATCATGAGGAAGTCGCTCCTTATGACGCCGTAGTGCGGGAAGCCACCCTTCGGAGTGACATCTATCTCGTTCTTCTCGTCGAGCTTGAGCTTGCCGTTCTCACCTATGGCTATGAGCCTCTTGTTGAACTCGGTCCTGTGGTGGAAGCCCATCTGACCGGCCTGCGGGACGGTCCACATGACCCTGGTCGGGTGCCACGGACCGAGGTTACCGACGTGCCTGGCCTTGCCAGCCCTCTGGGCCTTGTGGAACTGTATCTTGATTCCCCAGCGCTTGACCGGACCCTGGGTTCCCTTACCCTTGGTGACCGCTATGACGTCGAGGAGCTCACCCTCGTGGAGAACCTCGCTCGCGCGGAGCTCCTTGCCTATCTTCTCCTTGGCGTACTCGAACTTGGCCTTGACGTCGTCGCCACCGATGGCGTACTCCATGACCTCGGGCTTCTTCTTGAGCTTGATGAGCCACGGCTGGGTGTGGACGAGAAGGCGGACGTCGACGATCTCGCCGTCGTTGACAAGGTCCTCAAGCTGACCGAGCTTGGCCTTGAAGGCCTCCTCGTCGTAGTTCTTCGGCAGGGTCTTTATCCTTCTCCTGACGTAGTCGTTGAGCTCGTGGAACCAGACCTCGGTGGCGGTTTCAAGTCCAAGGTAGCCCTGCCTGTAGGCCCTGATGCCGTAGACGAAGAGCGGCGGGACCTCGACCACCGTGACCGGCATGAAGATCTCCTTACCCTTGGTGAGCCCTGGCCTGTCGTCTATCATGAGGATGTGGGTCATGCCAGCCTTGTAGCCGGCGAAACCAAGCATCCTGACTTCGCTGTCCTGTGGCCACTTCCTGATTCTCGGGACTATACTCTTGGCCCTCTTTCTAGGGGAGTAAGCCAGTGAACCTCTCCTTGGCCTGTGTATTTTTCCCATCTCAATCCCTCCTTATGAGATTAAACACCGCGAGTGTGGCCAAGACGGCCTCCTCGGTGCGGACGGTTTTCGTCCGCTGATTCGGAATGGTGTTGAGGATTAGATCAAAGTCATATTCCTCCTCGCCGAGGAGCTCCATCACGCCTTTCCTCGGTGAGCCAAAGGCAAATCCGACCTCCCCCTCAAGCGGGGGAAGCTTCACCTCTCGAACGTCACGCCCCTTCCGGGAGGTGGCAATCGCCAAATCCAGCCTGGCCTTTTTAAGTGTTTTTGCCAGTGACTTTCTGGTTAGATGCACCCTGTAGCCCCAGTATTCAACCGGTTTCGCTGGTATTACTCTGAGAGGCCTTACCGAGACGATTCTGAACGTGGCTCTGCCCTCAACGTCCCCCTCCACCAAAGCGAGCTCGTCAAGGCCGATGTCCGCGTAGGTTCTCCTCCCTTTCCGGAAGGCGAAGCCCTCACGGATTTCGCCGACCCTCGGCTTCCCCTTGAGCTTGTGGTGGGGAGTCCTCAGCGGCGGGATGACGCCGACGTACCTGAGCTCCGGCATGAGGGGGAACAGCCTCTTTCTGAGGTACTGGGGCGTTTCCGCGTACTCCAGGATGGTCTTGATGAACCTTCCGTCCCTGCCACCGGCCCTGTAAATCCACACGTGTTCAACGCCGAAGATTGCGCAAGCCCTGGCTACCTGACCAACCTTGTACGTCCTGATTTTGGGGTCGTCGGTTTCTTCGAGGAGCGAATCCGGAATGAAGACGTGCCAGGCCATTTTTCCGTCATCCTTCGCTATGGTAACTTCAACGCTGAAGTGGGGTCTATGGAGAGTATTTAAAAGGCTTTCGAACCCTTCCACCCTTTTTTGGGCTGAGAGGTATGCAACTTTTTTGCAAAGAAACTTTGCTGACGCAAAGTTTCATCAAAAAGTTATGACTGTTTACTTGAGGGTTTTTGAGTCCGTGCACTTTAAAGAGGGTTCCTGAATACGGGTTTTCACTAAAATATCAACTCTTCAGAGTTCCACCCTGAAAAAGCGTCCGAAAGGACGCTAGTGACAAGTTGGAACTGTTTGAAATGGTTCATTCTTAGAGAAACCCTGCTAAAACTGGCTCTTTGGCAAGTGCACGACTGACCTTTTGCTCATTTTGTGAGAAGGACGTTTTTGGTCAAGCTTTCCTAAAGCTTGCTCTGTACTCTCAAACCCCCGAAGTGGGGCTTCGCCCCACAACCCCGTTTTCTCTGAAACTCCGGGGGGCTAACGCCCCCACACCCCCATTCAGCACTTTGCTTCGCAAAGTGCTGGCGGAAAGAGGTGTGCGTTCCTAAAAATGCTCGTTTTTAAGTGGTTCACTCTACAATTGCCACTTTTACAACGTTTCGCTCTCCACAAGGCGTTCCAAGAACGCCAGAATGAAAGTGAAACCGATTAACAGCCAGACATTAGAATTGAACCTTGTTTTCAAGCAGTTTTTAAATATGCACGCTTTTATTCTCTTTGGTTTAACAGAAGGGGACTCTTTTGGTCAAGCTTTTTCTAAAAGCTTGTTCGCCTTTGCGACGTCGAGCTCTGCTCGACGCAAGGGACGATAGTCCCGCAGAGTTTGACCAAGGTTCGTGGTTCTTTTTGAGATGCCAGAGTGAGATAGGATTCCTTTTTACAGGCTGTTTTGGGTTTGGAATTCTTCAATTATAGCTCCTCTCAAAGAGTTCCTCCTTTTTGACGCCCTTCGGGCGTCGATTAAAGTTGAACTCCATTTAAAATGCAAATTAACGAGAATGGAATTCACAGTAACTCCAGTGTTCGTTTCTTAAGGGAATCCTACCCAATCTGACGATTTAAGAGGAACCACTAACTTTGATGAAACTTTGCGAAGGCAAAGTTTCCGGGGAAAGCCTTTTAACTTGCAGGGGTGCAAGTAACTTGTGGGGGTGCAAGTTAATGCTGTTTTCACCTTACCCAAAGACTAAGAAGGAAGAACTCTTTGACAGGGAGAGGGAACTCAAGGAGCTTGAAGAGGCCGTGAAAAGGGGAGAACGGCTAATCCTCCTTCTTGGCCTAAGAAGGCTTGGAAAGAGCTCACTCCTCAACGTAACACTCAACGAGCTCACCTACCCCTCAATAAAAGTCGATGTGAGAAAAACCTACTCCGAGTTCTCATCTGTCAACAGGTACGTAATCGGGAAGATGCTCCTTTCAGGGATGAGCGGAAGGAAAAAACTAGTTGAAGAGGCAAAGCTTTTTCTTGAGAGGGTCCGGGGAGTAAGCGTTTCCAGACTCAGGCTGGAGATAACCTCAAAAGACTTCTCAATAACCGAACTCTTAGAAGCGCTCAACGAATACGGAGAAAAATCCGGGAGGGTCATCATAGCCTTCGATGAAGCCCAGTATCTGCGCTTTGGAGGGGCCACAAGGTACGATGGGATTTTGGCTTACGCAACGGACAATCTCGAAAACCTAACCTTCATCCTAACTGGCTCCGAAGTTGGCCTTCTCTTAGACTTCCTTAAGTTCGATGATCCGGAGGCACCGCTTTTCGGCAGATACCACCACGACGTAACCTTAGATAGATTCAGCCCGGAGATGAGCGCTGAGTTTCTGAGAAAGGGATTTGATGAAGCCAACTTCAACGTGAGCGGACGGGAGATTGAAGATGCCGTGGGAGAGCTCGACGGGATTCCAGGCTGGCTGGCCCTCTACGGATATACGCGGGTCACAAGAAAGCTTGGACACGAAGAGGCCCTAAATGAAGTTCTGAGAGAGGCCAAGAGTTTAATCCAAACCGAGCTGTCGAAGCTCTTCGCCTACAGTCCGAGGTACAGGGTCATTCTCAGGGCAATAGCCCTTGGATATTCACGGTGGAAGGACATCAAGGACTATTTAACGCTCAAGCTGGGCTACATCAATGATTCGAACTTTTCAAAGCTCCTCGAAAACCTCGTGAAGTCGGACTACGTGGAGAAGAGAGAGGGCAGGTATATCATCCCCGACCCCGTGCTTAAGAGGGTGTTCCGAGAGCTCTAACTTACACCCCGCAAGTTACTTGTAGGGGTACAAGTTAAATTGACTAACCGCTCATTAGCACTAAGCTGGATTAGTATCAGAGCTTAATCTGCCGAATCTCAAGGTGGGAATCAAGTATGCGGACAAACTTTCAGCCTGTGAGGATTACCCTGCCAAGATAATCCCCACCGGAATAATTTTTGAAGCATTGCTCAGTCCACGAAAGCCCTGCCGTTCCACAGCTCCCTCATCTCGCGCGTGGCGTCGGGATAAACCCTCTTGAAGGTTATCCTCCAGTAGCCGTTGCCCAAGTCCTCTATGTCTTCGATGTGGATTTTCACGCCGAGCCTCTCGAAGTGGGTCACCATTTTGTGGGCGGTGCTTATGCTCTTCACCCTCACCGTGAAGACCTCCTCGACCTCGCCGCCGTTGGCAACTTCGTGGATGCTCTCGACGAACGGCCTGAGGAGGGCCTTTCCAAGGGCTTTCGCATACTCGTCGAACTCCTCGCCCTTAACGTGCTTTTCGGCCAGGTAGAACGCGAGGCGCTTAATCCTCCCCATGAAGTAGCCGTGCGGCAGGTCGAAGAATATGTGGGAGCCTATCCTGACGTCGTTGATGTTGGCGTACGGCGTTACGTACTTCGCGATTCTCTTCATGTCGGGCGTTTTCATGACGATGCCCTCTCTCCTCTCCCTGCTGAGCCTTTCGATCAGCTCATGCAGCTCATCAATTTTCGAACGGTCGTAGAGGCCAAAGCGCCCCACCTGAGGAATCCCGTACTCCTCCGCGAGCTTATACCTCTCTTCCACTGGAAGGCTTCTCCCCGTTCCCTTCTCCTGGATGTCAAACAGGAAAAACTCTATGTCCTTCTTAACGTAGGGCGGCCCCTCGACGATGTACGGGCTTTCGGGCCCGGCCATCTCTCCAGCAAGGACTAGGTTTGGGTAGTCCCTGAAGAACTCCCCGTTTATGAAGTCGAGTATCCGCTCCGTCGTGAAGGGGCAGACAAAACCTCCCCTCGTGAGGGCAAGAACCCTATCCTTCACCTTCACGACACGGACGTTGTAGCCGTCCACCTTCTCCTCAACGTAGAAGGGTTTGTTCTTGAAGACCCTCCTGATACCGCTCTCCAGCTGGACGACGCGCTTTATGTGGGGGAACCCCAGAACAACGTCGCCGTTCTCAAAGACAACGGTTCCGCGCCGGAAGCCCTTGGCGGAATCGCGGAAGCGAACGTACCTGATGCCTTCGACTTCACCCTCCACAACCCCACCCTTGCCCTCAAGGACCGTCAGCCTGTCCTCGGGAACGCCGAGCTTGAGAAGCATGGCCTTGAAACCTGAGCTTACCATCATCCCACCAGTCTAAGTTGGACGGCATCGTTAATAATTATTATGAATTATTATGAACATACGATAAAAACATCGGCCAGGTGGCGGAACACACGGGCATGAAAATGTAGAAGAAGGCAATAGTGCGCGCTTCAGCGTTGCGCTTCAGCGCTTCATGGTGGAGAGAACCTTGCTGGTGATGTCGTTGCCTTCCTTGTCGTAGATTCTGTAGTATGCGCTGTAGGGGAGCTTCATCTTGGCCCTGTGCATGGCGCCGAGGGCGAACTTGAGGTGGTTCTCGTTCACCCAAACGGTGAGTATCTTCTGGTCCTTCTTGACGCGGGCGGCGAGACCTATCGGCTTTCCGAAGGGCCTCCTCATACCGTTTCCGTAACGGTCGGCCTTCCTTCCGGTGGCCATCGGGTTCTCTCTAAGCACCTGGAACGGGTAGACCCTTATCTTGAAGTGGAAGTTGCTCCTTCCGACGTTCTTCTGGAGGTACCTGTTCACCTGGATACGAATGGCCTCCAGGGCGTTCTGCCTTATCTGCATGGCCTGCTCGGCATGAAGGCTGACCTCGTACTGGAATTCAGCCGAAAGGTTGCCCATGTCGAAGATCGTTATCTTCGGACCTGGCGCACCGCGTATGTATTCCCTCCTCGTGTAAGCGGGCTTGTCAACGTCCCTATCAATCTTGGCTGGTCTCAGTCCCATACTCTCACCTCCAAATGAGCGTAAGCTAAGCCTAAATTTAGGCGAGTGCTCTCTTTTATAAAAGTTTTGGAGTTTCCGTCAAAGGGCACTTACTTCCCACCGCCTTTAAGCTTAACGCTCTGCCAGAGCAGGGCTATCGAAACAGGCGTGAATGCCAGCAGGGCTAGGTTGAGCGTTACAGCCCCGTGAACTTCCCCGAGCGAATAAGCAAAGCCGAACAGCATCCCCCCGAAGAAGGTCGAGAGGTTCTGGACGCCGTTGACGCCACCAATGGCCAGGGAGGAGCGGTGGTAGCTCGCCAGAACCTTTCTGGAAATCGGTCTGAAGCTCTGGAAGGCGAAGAGTGCAAGGAATATTCCCAGGAAAACCGTCGGAGCGGTCTTTACTGCCGCGAGGAGCGGCGAAAGTGCTGCCATTATGGACGTGAGCAGAACCATCCGCCTCTCGCTCCTCACGTCGGCGAGCCAGGAGACGCCGTAGCTGAGCATCGCGGCGAGAAAGCCCGCCCAGCCGATGAGCGTTGCGGTCGTTGCCTTCTCCATACCCAGGGCCTCGGAGACGTAGACATAGGTTATCTCGCCGGACGTGAAGGCCACTATCACCGCCATCAGCGAGGCAATGATTAGAACCCTCTTGGGTTCGAGGCTCGGCTTTTCACCGTCCAAGCGCTTCCTCTTGGGCGTTATTCTATCGTAGAGGAGGACGTAGCTGGCCACCATTATCAGGCCGGTCAGGATAAAGAACGCGGAGGAAATCCACATCTGGCCGCCCAGCCCGAGGTCTATCGTGTAGGCGTAGACGTAGTTTCCGAGGAGGGAAGCGATGCTGCCGAAGAAGAAGTAGACCGCGGTAACCCTTGCCCTTATTTCCTTCGGGGTGGCCACGGCTATGACGAACTGCGCCATCGGCCAGCTCAGACCGTTGAGAAAGCCGTTGAGGAGCTTTATCCCGGCGACCTGGAACCACGTCGAGGTCAGGGGGTAGAGCTGAACCGCCAGGGCGTTTCCCATCATAGCCACCGCACCGATATAAACGAGCCTCTTGCCCCTTTCGAGCATCAGCCCGCCGAAAACCGAGGAAAACGCCCTCGCGAGCACGAAAGACATCGAGACTATGGAAACGGAGAGCATCGAAGCCTTGAGTATATCGCGCGTGTAGAACGCTATGGCGGGGGTGGCGAGGCGAAAGGCTATCGTCCCGGTGAACGCCGAGACTATGAGAAGGACTATTCCAGCGAGGCGTCTTCGTTCCATCAGACCACCTTCTAAGCGTTAGGGCGAAGCTTTTAAAAGTGTTGACCATGCCGAAGATTTTTCAACCATCGACGGAATAAATGAGCGGGACTTCAACCAATCGGTGCACAATGCCATCGAACCCTTTTTATATTTAGCCTTCAAACTCCCGCCGAGGTGATGCTGATGGAACTCAGGTTCGAAATGGAGTATGAAGAGGCCTACAGGGAGGTTTACGAGCTCGTCAAGCCGAAGTACAGGCTCTTTACCGCCGGTCCAGTTGCATGCTTCCCAGAGGTTCTCGCGATAATGAGCGTCCAGATGTTCAGCCACCGCTCGGCCGAGGCAAAGGAGGTTCACGTTGACACCCTCAGCAGACTCAGGGCTTTTCTCGAAGCCGAGAAAGGCGAGATAATAATGTTCCCCAGCTCCGGAACCGGCTTCATGGAGGCTGCCGTGAGAAACACCGTGCCGAGGGGAGGAAAAGTTCTCGTCACGACCGTGGGAGCCTTTGGAGACAGGTTCGCCGAGGTAGTCAACTCCAACGGCAGGGAAGCGGTCATCCTGAGGAAGGAGCCGGGCTACGCCGTCAAGCCGGAGGAGCTCGACGAGGCCCTCAGAAAGAACCCCGACGTCGTTGCGGTGACCATAACCTACAACGAGACCTCAACCGGTGTCCTCAACCCGCTCCCCGAGCTGGCGAAGGTCGTTCACGAGCACGACAAGCTGCTCTTCGTCGACGCCGTTTCAGCCATGGGCGGCGCGGACATCAAATTTGACAAATGGGGTCTAGACATGATATTCGCCAGCTCCCAGAAGGCCTTCGGCGTTCCGCCGGGGCTTGCTGTCGCGGCTGTGAGCGAGAGGGTCTTTGAAATAGCCGAGAAGATGCCGGAGCGCGGCTGGTACTTCGACCTGCCGCTCTACAAGAAGTTCAACGGCAAGAAGAAGGGAACCCCCTCAACTCCCCCGCTCCCGCAGATATTCGGCCTCAACGTCGTGCTCAGGATAGTCGAGAAAATGGGCGGCAAGGATGCCTGGCTTGGAATGTACAAGAAGAGGAGCGAAACCATTCGCGAGGGCGTCAAGGAGATGGGACTCGGCGTTCTGGCTGAGCCCGGCTACGAGAGCCCGACGATAACCGCTGTCGTCGTCCCCGAGGGAATGAAGGGCGTCGACGTCTACAACGCCATGCGCGAGCGCGGCTTCGAGCTGGCCAAGGGCTACGGAAGCGTTGCCGAGAAGACCTTCAGGATTGGAAACATGGGCTACATGACCTTCGAGGACATCGAGGAGATGCTCGCCAACCTCCGCGAGGTCATAGAAAAGCTTAAGGGCTGAGCTCCCTTCTTTTTATTATAGTGGATGTCATGGTCTCGAAGAAGTGGATAACCGCCTGGCTCATCCTGAACTTCCTAATCTTCTGGTTCGTTGGACTGGCCTCAAGCGGCTATTCCCTCGAAGGCTACATGCCCGGGGAGAGCGAGAAGATTGACCTCTACACCCCAATCGTTTACACGGCCCCCGAGGACAGACCGGTGGGAATACTCTACATGGTGGACTACGACGGCGTTCTCTACTACTACATCGTCTGGGAGGATGAATACTTCAGCAACTCACTGATAGACAAGCTCTACCGCTTCTTCCGAGGCCTCGTTTACGGGGGCGCGACGCAGGACATAGAGGTAGTGAAGGTTAACCCCGAGAACGGCACCTTCTACTTCCAGACCTACGAACACACCGATGTCAACGGAAAGCTCCTGGAGAACGGGAGCTGCCTGTGGGTGGATGAGAACGAGGTCATTCCGAACTGCACGGTCAACGGAACCCACATCAACGTCTACGTCGTAACCTGGAACCACATGCTGTCCCTAATCCCCGCCGAAGGCACCGAGAGGGCGGTTCTGCCCATGAAGCACATGACCCCCAACGACTACGTTGCCCTCGGAATGTTCAGGAGGACGCAGAGAACGATAGCGGGCGTCGCCGTTAACTCCCTGCTTCTGGCGGTTGTGGCTACCCTCGCCTTCAACGGCATCATGTACGCCGCGTGGAGAAAGGGCTACCTCACGAGGGAAGGGCAGAGAAAGGTCAGAAATGAGATAAGGGATGGCTGGAGAAAGTTAAAGGAGCGGCTCAAAAAGCGCTCTAAATAACGGGCCTGAGCTCCCCGTTTTTTACCTCGTATACCCGGTTTATCCTCTTCATCCCGGTTCTCCAGTCCCTCTTGAGCTCCACGACGATGTCAAACTTGTCGAAGGTTTCGCCGCTTATCCTGAGCCAGTGCCTGACCTCACCCTTTATGTCGTCGGTGAGGGCGAGGGATGTCACGATGAAGGCGTAATCGTCTATAAGCTCGCGGAATATCCTCGCGGCGTCAACGGTGTGAAGGGTGTCGATGACGACGTAGTCTGGATTCAAGGCTTTGATTTTTGAGATAACGTCCGAAGTGCGCCTCTCAAGGGGCTGGCTGTCGAACTGAGTATCTATGACGACGATGTTTGGCTTGAAGGGCTTGAACTCGCCGTAGGCGGTTATAACGGCAACCTTCCAGTCACCGGGTATGAAGTGCATCAGCGCCTCAACGAGCTTGGTCTTTCCGGAGCGGCTGGAACCAACCACGAGGATGTCCTTCTTGGAGAGAACCGCGTTCTTCAGAACCTCAAACTGCTCCTCGGTCGCGGCACCGTAGCGTATCAGGTCCTCAGGCGTGAATATGTACACTCCCATGCTTTACCACCATACAAGGTTCTCGGCTGGCGTTATAACGCTATCGCCGATGGACTTTGATAAACGTCAAATAAAGCGCAGTGTATTGTCGTATATCCAAAAATCACTGCAGTTAAATGTCATATCTTGCCCAAAATCCAAAAGTTTTTGCACAAAGGCCATAAAGGGGAAAGTACGTGACAAAAAGTAGGTGGTAGATATGAACGCTCTCCAAATTGTGACCAGAAAAATTGAACCGGTCATGGAAGTACAGACGAGAGTGATTGACTATATGACAAGATACATGGTGGGCGAGGGCTTTAAGTGGATGCTCCCCGTGATGCTCAGCTCCATCACAGACCCCCTCTGGCCCGATCCGGCCGCAGAGGAGGCTCTCAGACCGCCCGAGGTCGAGGTCTACGGTTCGAGGCTGAGGCTGACCCACAGCATGATACTCCATAAACAGATGGCGGTGGCGATGGGTATAGATAAGCTCTTCATCCTCTCGCCGAACGTGAGGCTTGAGGGACGTTCAGCTGACGACGGAAGGCACGCCTACGAGTTCACCCAGCTCGACTTCGAGATAGCCTACGCCAGTATGGACGACGTGATGGGCCTCATCGAGGGCCTCATCAGCGGTCTGTTCAGGGAGGCGAGGAGCTGGGAACTTGAGAGGGAGGTGCCCAGAGTCAAGCCGCCCTTCAAGCGCTTCACCCTGGAGGAGATAAAGGAAGAGTTCGGGGACGAGGACGAGGCCAGCAACGCCATGGAGGAACCCTTCTGGGTTACCGATATTGAGAGGGAGTTCTACGACAGGGAAGACCCTGAGAGACCGGGGCACTTCAGGAACTACGACCTCTACCTGCCGGAGGGCTACGGAGAAGTCTCAAGCGGCGGCGAGAGGGAATGGGAGTACGAGGTCATAGTGAGGAAGATGAAGAGAGCGGGGATAAGCCTTGAGGCGTTCAGACCTTACATCGAAGTGGCGAAAGCCGGCCTCCTGAAGCCCAGCGCAGGGGCGGGAATCGGCGTCGAGAGGCTGATCCGCTACATGGTGGGGGCAAAGCACATAGCGGAGGTGCAACCGTTCCCTAGGATCCCGGGCGTTCCAGCGGTCATCTGAGAAGGTTACATTTTTCTTTTGAAAGCCTCGCCCTTTACGGCGGGGAGGAGGTCAGCTCTCTCGAAATCCATTTAAACGATTCGTTTCTTATTTCTTCGGGGGTTTCTATGAGGAGGAGTCTGTTTCCAGCACTGGGAAAGTTTAAGGCATACCTCAACACCGCAAGCCTCGGCCTGATGCCAGCAACCGCGGTTCTCGAAGCAACAAAGCTCCTCGACGACGTTATCGAGTTCCACGGGGAAGTCAACTCGGTCGACTACATGGACGAGGTCGTTCTAAAGCCGCTGTTGGACGAGGCGGCGAGGCTGATGAGGGTTAACCCGGAAAACGTCGGCCTCTCAATACAGACCACGGAGGGCCTCAGGAGGATTCTGATGGCACTTGAACCCAAGAGGGGAGGGAACATCGTCTCTCTCGATACCGAGTTTCCAACCGTGCCCGCGCTCCTCAAGAGCTACTCAAAGAGATTTGGCCTCAAGCTGAGGGTCGTTGAGAACAGGAATGGAGTCCACAGCATGGAGGACATCGAAAAGGCCATAGACGACGACACATTTGCGGTGGTCCTAAGCTCCGTCAACTGGGTCACCGGACAAAGGCTCAACCTGAGGGAGCTTTCACGGGCTGCCCACGAACACGGGGCCTGGCTGATAGTTGACGCAGTCCAGCACCTTGGAGCCATGCAACTGTTCCCGGAGAGGGAAGGCGTTGATGCGCTCTCGGCGGGCTCTGAGAAGTGGCTAATCAGCCCGGACACGGGGGCAGGTCTGATATACGTCTCGGACGAACTCTTAGGGGAGGCCAAGCCGATAACTGGATTACTCAACAACGAACCGCCGACGGGTGAATGGGGGCTCTGGTGGGGCCTGCCGGAGAAAGATCCCTGGGGCGAGCTGAAACCTGCTGGAGGCATCAAAAAGCTCGACTTCGGCGGAGGGCCGCCGTACCTCATAGCCGCAGCATTCAGGGCCTCGCTGAGGCTGATAAACGAGATAGGCATCGAAGAGATAGAGCACCACAACCTCAGGTTAGCGGGCAGGATAAGGGACGAGGTTCTAAGTGCGGGCCTTGAGGTTCTCGCGGAGGGCTCACCGATAGTCACGATAAAGACGGGATTGAGCTACGAGGAAGAGGAGAGGCTGTACGGAAAGCTCGCCGCGGAGGGAATCTCGGTCAGCCACCGCGGCGTTCTCGGACACTACGGGATAAGGGCTTCACCGCACCTGTACAACACGCATGAGGACGTTGAGACCTTCCTTGAGGCGCTGTTCGGGGGTATGGGAGAGTAAAGAAATGCGTCACAAGGGGAAAATGTCGTTGAAGTCTTCCAAATCCCATACAAGCCAGCCCTCGTCTTCCAACTTTTCTTTTCCCTCAATGCTCTTTGCCACTAGCCCGTAGCTTTTCTCCCATCCATCAAGCCCCACTAACTCTGCTTTCCTCTCCAAGTCCTTCAAAATTCCCCTCGCTTCCCTCTGGCCCAGGTCCTTCCACTTTACCTCGACAAGCAAAGCCTTCCTTTCCCACTCGTTCAAGGCAACCAAATCAATCTCCTCTCCCTTTCTCCACCAGCGACCTATCTTTGTAAACCTGAAGGGAAGCTTTCCAGCCCTGTTCAGCCCAATCAGGATTTGTCTCGCCACGTCCTCAAACGCAAAGCCAAGGTAGTGGTTAAAGTCCCGCCCAAAATCCTCAAGGGCCCCATCTGAAAATCCACTCTCAATCTCCTCGAAGTATGGGGCGATAAACCTGAACCAGAAAGCGAAGTAGAGGTCTTTGAACCGGTAGACCCCCCGCTTTGCCCTTCTCCCAACCGGCAATTCTCGCCGCAGAATCCCGAGGTCTTCGAGAATCCTGAGGTAGCGCGCCGTGTTCTTCGGCTCAATAAAGGAATACTGGGCGATTTCGTTGACGCGCGTCTTCCCCCTCGCGAGGGCTTCAAGTATCGTGTAATAGGTCTCTGGCTCCCTGAACTCCTCCTCAAGCAACTCCTTCGCCTCGCGAAAGAGGAAGGCGTTTGGGTCGAAGAAGTTCTGTATTATTTCACGCTCAACGTCTTTCCCGTTGAAAAGCTCAAGGTATCTCGGGACGCCCGAAGTTACCGCGTAGAGCTTTACCGAATCTTCTGGGGTCAAGCCCGAAAACCACTCGAAGAGGTGCCTGAAGCGAAGGGGCTGAAGGTTGAGCGTCGCGTCGCTCCTCCCGTAGAGCGGGCTTGAGTAGTCGAAGAAGCTCCTCTTTAACAGTCCAACGGACGATGCTGAGAGGACGAGCATAACACTGCTTTCGGAAAGAACCTCGTCAACGATGCTCTGGAACTCGGCCTCGACTTCTGAGTAGCGGAGCAGGTAGGAGAACTCGTCGAGGAAGACCACAAGCCTGCCCTTAGCTTGAGACGCGATGAAGCGGAACGCATCGGTGAACGTCGAGAAATTCGGGGTTGGAATCCCGAAGTGCTCCCCGATGGCCCTGTTGAACTTCGCGAGGTTGTACTCCCACACCCTTTTTTCGAACTGAACTGCTATCGCCTCTTTGTCCCTCAGAAACTCGCGAACGAGACGGCTTTTCCCAATTCTCCTCCTTCCTGTGACGAGAACGAGTGTGAAGCCATCCTGTCTATAAAGCATTTCAAGTGTTTTGAGCTCCCCTCCCCTGTCCACAAATTTTCGAATCTTCATAATATAATCGCAAGTCGAAATACATAAAAAGGTTTCGCTAAATCCATTCGGAGTTATTCAAATTTAGGTTAGTCCCTCTCACTGCTCCACACAAAACATACTTCAGGAGTATGATACTCCAGAGCAAGTCATAAAAAATAAAAATCACGAGAAAAGCTCCAGCGGCGAGTAGCCTTCCATTGCCCTCTCCATTTTCAGCTCCATTCCGAAGGCGTTGGTGACGGTTCCGCTCTTCTCGGCCCACACCCCCGCCGGGACCACAAGTACGTCGCCCTTCAGGTCCTCCACCGGCCTTCCGATCACGACGTAGGCCCCGCTCTCCGGGATTCCCCTTATTCCTGCCTTCAGCAGTCCGGCGGCGTTGACCCACTCGTGGAGGATCAAGGTTGGAACGTCGAGCGGTTCAGCTGGTCCCTCAAGTATCGCAACGTCGTAGCCCTCCTCGACGATTTCCTTGCCCTTCAGGAGTATCTTGAGCAGCGGGAACTTCTCCGGGTCTGCCTTCAAGAGAACCCTCTTGGCGTTCCTTATGTCGTCCAGCGTGGCCGTGGAGAGGCCTCCGCTCACGGTCGAGCCTACGGGAATGCCCTTCTCCTCAGCGAAGGCTTTGAGCCGGGCGATTTCCTCGTTCGTCAGCTCCGGTGTTAAGATCAGGGCGTAGCTCCTCTCGGAGAGGAACTTCTTGGCCTCTTCCCAGCTCACGGGCTCGCCGTTGAGGAGCGGCCCGGCGAGGTCTTCGGCCCATGGCCTGGCGAAGCGGCAGTAGTCGCAGAGGTGGCCGTTCCAAGAACCCTCCACCCTCGAAGCCCTTACGAGCATGCCATCGTAGACCTCCACGTTCATCTCACAGGCGAAGGAACAGCCGTTACAAACGGTTTTGACGGGCTTCGTCTTCCAGGGCCCGGGCTTGACGAAGGGAAGCTTCTCGGTTATTGCCCCAACCGGACAGAGGTCTATCATCTCCCCGATGAACCTGCCCTCCACCTCTCCGAGGCTCTCCCCGAGCGGCGGTGAGATTCTCGTCTTGAATCCGCGGAACAGGTAGTCGAGGACTCCCTCTCCAGCAACCTCGTGGGTGAAGTTGACGCACTGGCCGCAGAGAACGCACTTGTTGTTGTCGAGCGTCACCCACGGGTGGCTCTCGTCGATTTCGAACTTGTTCTGCTCCCCCTCAAAGGCGTACTGTTCGGCACCGTAGAGCGTGGCGTACTCCCTCAGCTTGCAGCGGAAGACCTCCATACAGCCGCAGCTCATACAGCGTTTCGCTTCTTCAAGAACCTGCTCCTCGGTTAGGGCCGGCTCGACCTCCTCGAAGGTTCTCTTCCTCTTCTCCGGATCGAGGAGCTTCACCTTCGCCCTCGGCTTTCTTTCAACGCTCTCGTAGTCCTTCTCGGTGACCCTCTTCCAGTGGTTGTAGGGCCTGAGGTCGAAGAGAACTCTATACAGGTCATCGTCGCTTAGGACTTCCTCGATGTGCTTCTCGGGCTCGGTGAGAACGGCTTTAGCCTTCTCCAGCTTGCCTTTAAGATACAAGTCTATCATTATCGCGGCCCTTCTTCCGGTGGCTATGCTCTCGATGACCGTTGACGGCCCGAGAACGAGGTCGCCACCGGCGAAGACGCCGGGAACGCTCGTCTGGAGCGTCACCTCATCGACGAGGGCCTTTCCGCGCTTCGCCTCGATGCCGAGGCTCTTCAGGAACTCCTCGTCGCAGTACTGACCTATGGCGAGGATAACGTTGTCCGCTTTGACTTTAAACTCCGAGCCCTCAATCGGTATCGGCCTCCTCCTTCCGCTGGCGTCCGGCTCGCCGAGGCGCATCTTGATGAGCTCTACCTCCTCGACCTTCCCGTCTCCGATAACCTTCACCGGGTTTGTGAGGAACATGAACTCGACGCCTTCCTCCATCGCCTCTTCAACTTCCCTCTCGTTGGCGGGCATCTCTGCTTTCGAACGGCGGTAAACGACGGTAACCTTTGCACCGAGTCTAAGAGCCGTCCGAGCAACGTCCATGGCGGTGTTTCCGCCGCCGACTACTATGACGCGCTCCCCGAGCTCGACCTTCTCGCCCATATTGACCTTCCTGAGGAACTCTATACCGTGCATCACTCCCTCAAGCTCCTCGCCCGGAATCCCCATCTTTCTGCTTCTCCACGCTCCGACACCGAGGAATACGGCATCGTACTTCTCGCGGAGCTCCTCAAGGGTTACGTCCCTTCCGAGGGCGGTGTTGGTCTTCACCTCTATGCCCGTGTTGATTACGGTCGCTATGTCCTTGTCGAGCACATCCCTCGGCAGCCTGTAGGGTGGAATACCGTAGCGGGTCATTCCGCCGAGCTCCGGCATCGCCTCAATTATCGTAACCTCGTGACCCATCGTCCTGAGGTAGTAGGCGCACGCTAATCCAGCGGGCCCGCCTCCGACGACGGCTATTCTCTTTCCGGTGGAGGGCGGAATCTCGGGCATCCACGGGCCGTGCTCAAGGTCGTAATCTGCCGCGTATCTCTTCAGCTGCCTTATCGCGAGGGGCTCCTCCACGAGGTTTCTCCGGCAGGCGTCCTCACAGAAGGCCGGGCAGACCCTTCCGAGCACGGCCGGCAGGATGTACTTCTCCTTCATCAGTTTGACCGCCTCGTGGTACTTGCCCATCGCTATGAGCGCGAGGTATCCCTGGACGTCGCTGTGGGCCGGACAGCCGTCCTGACAGGGGCCGATACAGTCGCCGTAATGATCCGAAAGTATGAGCTCAAGTGCAGTCTTCCTCATCGAAACGACTTCGTCGCTGAGGGTCTCCAACTCAAGCCCTTCCATCGGCTTGAGGGTGCACGAGGTGGTGACTCCCCTCTTGGTGGAGACGAGACAGAGCCTGCAGGAGCCGTAGGGGTCAATTTCGCCACTGTAACAGAAGCCGGGAATGTGCTCCCCAATTTCACGGAGGAAGTCTATGAGCGGCTTTCCTTCCGGAGCGTCGATTTCCTTCCCGTTGACTATGATTTTTACCATTTCACTCACCCCCCGCATCGACTATCTCTATGGCGTTGAACCGGCACACCTCGTAGCAGGTTCCGCACTTGATGCACTCCTCCTGGTTGATGACGTGGGGCTTGAGCCTCTCGCCGCTTATCGCCTTCACAGGGCAGAATATGGCACACGCCGTACAGCCGGTGCACCTGTCGGTGATGATGACGTACCTGATGAGCGGCTTGCAGACCTTGGCGGGGCATTTTCCTTGGATATGGGCAAGGTATTCGTCCCTGAAGTAACGGATGGTCGTTAGAACGGGATTCGGAGCCGTTTGGCCAAGGCCACAGAGCGAACCGGCTTTGACCTGATATGCGAGCCGTTCGAGCTTTTCGAGGTCTTCCTCCGCTGCCTCGCCCTTGGTGAACTTGTCGAGGATCTCCCACATCCTTTTGGTACCCAAACGGCAGAAGGTGCACTTTCCGCAGGACTCCTTCACCGTGAAGTCGAGGAAGAACTTGGCGACGTCAACCATACAGGTGTCCTCGTCCATGACGACCATTCCGCCGCTCCCCATTATCGCGCCGGTCGCGTTCACGCTCTCGTAGTCAACGGGCGTGTCGAAGAGGTACTCGGGGATGCAGCCGCCCGAGGGCCCGCCGAGCTGGACGGCTTTGATCCTCTTGCCGGTCTTCGTCCCGCCGCCTATCTCGTAGAGTATCTCCCTCAGCGTCATTCCCATCGGAACCTCAACGTTTCCGCCGTGCTTTATCTTGCCCGACAGGGCGAAGACTTTGGTGCCCTTGCTCTTCTCGGTCCCTATCGAGGCGTAGGCCTCCCAGCCGTGCTTGATTATCCACGGCACGTTCGCCCACGTTTCCACGTTGTTGATGTTGGTGGGCTTGCCCCAGAGACCCTTCTGGGCCGGATAGGGCGGCCTCGGCCTCGGCATTCCGCGCTTGCCCTCTATAGAGGCTATCAGAGCAGTCTCCTCACCGCAGACGAACGCTCCGGCTCCTTCCTTGATGACGATGTCGAAGGAGAACCCGCTTCCGAGGATGTTCTCGCCGAGGAAGCCCCTCTCCCGCGCCTGCTTCAGCGCTATCTTCAGCCTCCTTATGGCGAGCGGGTACTCTGCTCTCACGTAGATAAAGCCCTTTGTAGCCCCGATCGCGTAGGCGCCGATTATCATGCCCTCAATGACGCGGTGTGGGTCGCCCTCAAGGACGTTCCTGTCCATGAAGGCTCCGGGGTCGCCCTCGTCGGCGTTGCAGACTATATACTTCACGTCTCCCTTGGCCTCCCTCGCGAACTTCCACTTCAGACCGGTCGGAAATCCTGCGCCGCCCCTTCCGCGAAGCCCAGACTTGGTGATGACGTCTATTATCTCCTCGGGCTTCATTTTGAGGGCCTTTTTGAGGGCTTCATAACCACCGGCAGCAATGTACTCGTCGATGTTCTCGGGGTCTATGTAGCCGGAGTTTTCGAGCACTATCTTCCTCTGCTTGGAGAAGTAGCCATCAACGTCCCAGGTTTTCCTCTCGCCGTTCTCCCACCAGTCGCGCTTGACTATCCACTCCTCTATGGGCTTTCCGTTGATAACGTGCTCCTCTATAATCCGGGGGACCTTCTTGGGGTCGACGTGGCCGTAGGTGATTATCTCATCATCAGTGATGATGTCCACGAGGGGCTCCCGGTAGCACATACCGACGCAGCCTACTATCTTGAGCTTGACATCAATGCCCCTCTTCTCAAGCTCGGCCTTTATGGCCTCGTAGGTTTCCCTCGCGCCGGCAGCTATTCCACAGGAGTTCATGCCGACCGCTATGGCCTTGATTTCAGACATCGAGCTTCCCCTCCCTGAGCTTTCTCATCAGCTTCCTGACTTTATCGGGCGTGAGCTTGCCGAAGACCTTGTCGTTTATCATTATGACAGGCGCCAAGCTGCAGCATCCGAGACAGGCGACGCGCTCCAGCGTTACGAGGCCGTCCTCCGTCGTCCCCCCCTCTTCAATTCCAAGCTCCTCTGTTATGGCCTGGGATATGTTCACGGCGCCGTTTACGTGGCAGGCCGTGCCGTGGCAGATTTTCACGACGTATTTTCCGAGGGGTTCAAACCTGAACTGGGCGTAGAAGGTCGCCACGCCGTAGACCCTGCTGAGCGGAATTCCGAGGTAGTTCGCAATCTCCTCCAGGGCCTCTCTTGGAAGGTAACCGAAGCGCTCCTGGGTTCTCTGGAGAAGAGGGATTAGAGAACTCGGTTCCGGAGGATAAGAACGCATGTAATCGAACGAGGCTTCCATCTTGCATCACCGCAAGGATTTTTCGGAAAAGTTTCAACGTTAATGTTTATAAGCGTGCACTAAAGTACAAGTTTGTAACATCTGGTTGGCAACCATTTGTTTGAAAAATTCTTAAATCAATTCTTTACAAACTTAAAATTGCAAGCCCATTCGAGGCGGTGATGCCCTTGAGATACATAAAACTACCTTCCGAAAACTTTGAGAGGTTCTTCAAGTCACTTGAGGCCTGGGGTACCCTGTATGCCCCGGTAAAGAAGGGCGGCATCTATTCTTTCCAGGAAGTCCACGACCCGGCGGAGGTGGCGCGGGACTACAACAGAACCATGCTCCCGCCGAAGAAGTTCTTCTTCAGACCAAAGGAGGCCATTCTCAGGCTGAAGAACGGCCGCTGGGAGGAAGAAGTCGAAGCAGAACCGATGGTTCTCTTTGGACTCCATTCCTGCGATATCCACGGTCTTAAGATACTCGACAAGGTGTACCTTGACGAGCCTGCCGACCCGTACTACAAGAGCAGGCGCGAAAAGACCTTAATAATAGGAATAAGCTGTATGCCCGACGAGTACTGCTTCTGCAAGAGCCTCGGAACGCACTTCGCAATGGACGGCTTTGACCTGTTTCTTCACGAGCTTCCCGACGGCTGGCTGGTCAGAATCGGAAGCGTCCGCGGTCACGAGATAGCCTGGGAGAACGGTGAGCTGTTCGAGGAGGTGACCGACGAGGACCTCGCCAACTTCAAGGAGTTCGAGGAGAAGCGCGCGAAGGCCTTTCAGAAGGAAGTCCCCCAGGAAGGCCTCGCCGACATGCTCGATTTAGCGTACAACAGCCCGGTGTGGAAGAAGTACGCCGAGATATGCCTCGCCTGCGGCAACTGCAACATGGTCTGCCCGACGTGCCGCTGCTACGAGGTCTGCGACAGCTGGATGGACGCATACAGCTCGGTGCGCGAGAGGCGCTACGACTCGTGCTTCATGGAGAACCATGGACTCGTCGCTGGAGGCCACAACTTCAGGCCCACGCGATTGGACCGCTTCAGGCACAGATACTACTGCAAGAGCTATTTTGACCCCACCGCAGGCTACAACTGCGTCGGCTGCGGCCGCTGCGATGAGTTCTGCCCGGCGAAAATAGAGCACGTTAAGGTTCTTGAGGAGGTAAGGGGGTCCCTGAAATGAGCGAGAACCCGTACCAGACGTACGACGCAAGGATTCTCGAAGTGAAGGACTTAACGTCGAGGGAGAAGCTCTTCACACTGCGCTTCCTCGACCCCGAGGTTGAGGCCAAGTTCAACTTCAAGCCGGGGCAGTTCGTCATCGTTGACATCCGCGGCTTCGGAGAGTTCCCGATAAGCATCTGCTCCTCACCCACAAGGAGGGGCTACCTCCAGCTCTGCATCAGAAAGGTCGGCAGGATGACCAAGTTCGTCCACAAGATGAAGGAAGGGGACGTCGTGGGAATCCGCGGGCCCTACGGAAACGGATTCCCCATGGAGAAGATGGAAGGCTCAAACCTAATCCTTGTCGCGGGCGGTCTCGGAATGGCACCCCTACGCTCGGTGCTCTGGTACGCCATCGACACCGGCAAGTACGAGAACGTCTGGCTGCTCTACGGAACCAAGGCCTACGAGGACATACTCTTCCGCGACGAGATAATACACCTCCTGAAGCACGGCGAGGCCATGAACTGCTCGGTAAAGCTGGCGTACGAGGTTGAGAGCCCATCGTGCATCTACCTCGAACAGGGTTTCTCGGACAGGGTGTGCAAGGGTGTCGTCACCGACCTATTCAGGGGAGAGGAGTTCGACGTTAACAACACATACGCCCTCATCTGCGGCCCGCCGGTCATGTACAAGTTCGTCATAAGGGAACTCCTCGACAGAAAGCTCTCACCGGGCAGGATTTACATGACCCTGGAGAGGCGCATGCGCTGCGGTGTCGGCAAGTGCGGCCACTGCGTCGTCGGAACCAGCGTCTCCATGAAGTACATCTGCCAGGACGGCCCGGTCTTCACCTACTGGGACGCTCTCTCCACGAGGGGGTTGATATGATGGACAAGCTCAAGCTGGGGGTTTTCGAGCTTACCGACTGCGGCGGCTGTGCCCTCAACATGCTCTTCCTCTACGAGAAGCTCTTCGACATCCTCGAATTCTACGAGATAACCGAGTTTCACATGGCGACGAGCCTCAGCGAGGGAAACCACTACGACGTCGCCCTCGTAACTGGAACCGTCTCGACCCAGCGCGACCTGAACCTGCTCAAAGAGGCAAGAAATCACTCCGAGTACCTCATCGCCCTCGGAACCTGCGCAACCCACGGCTCTGTTCAGGCGAGCGTTGAGCGCCCCATCAGGGAGAAGCTGAAGGCAGTCTACGGGGACGAAGGCAACCCGATGCGTGCCCTCGACTCCAAACCGGTCGTCGAATACGTAGCCGTTGATTTTGCCCTGCCCGGCTGCCCGTACGACAAAAACGAGGTCTACCAGGTGCTCATGGACATAGCCAAGGGCATCGAGCCCGTCAGGAAGGACTACCCCGTCTGCCTTGAGTGCAAGCTCAACGAGTACGAGTGCGTGCTGGTAAAGAAAGGCCTTCCGTGCCTCGGTCCGATAACCTACGGCGGCTGCAACGCCGTCTGCGTGCGCTCGGGTCTGGGATGCATCGGCTGCCGCGGTCCGTTGCCAGGCGAGGTGAACCCCGCCGGGGAGTACGAGATACTCAAGGACCTCGGCTACGATGACGAGTACATTGTAAGGAAGTTCAAGACCTTCGCGAGGTGGGAGCCATGATAATCGAACTCCGCGAGTTCACGCGCGTTGAGGGCAACGGAAAGGCCGAGATAGTCATCGAGGACGGCGAGGTAAAGGACGTCAGGCTTAAGATCATCGAAGGGCCGAGATTCTTCGAGCTTCTGACCCTTGGAAGGCACTACTACGACGTTCCTGACCTTGAGGCTAGGATATGCGCCATCTGCTACCTCTCCCACAGCGTCGCTTCCGTCCTAGGAATCGAAAGGGCCTTCGGCGTTGAGGTTCCGGAGGAGATAGCCCTCATCAGAGAGCTCGGACTCATAGGCGAACTGCTTGAGAGCCACGCGCTGCACCTGTACCTCCTCGTTGCGCCGGACGTGTTCGGCTACCCCGACGCCATAAGGATGGCCACGAAGCACGGGGAGCTGGTGAAGGAGGGCCTCGCCCTGAAGGCCTTCGGCAACAGGATAAGGGTGATGGTAGGCGGCAGGGAGATACACGGAATAAACGTCAAGCCCGGCGGCTTCGGCAGGTATCCAACGGTGGAGGAGCTTGAGAGGGTGGAGAAGGAAAGCGAAGCCCTCCTCAGGCTGGCAAGGAGAGCGGTGAGGCTCTTCGCCCAGCTGGAGCCCTACGGCGCCCAGGCGAGGCACTTCGTCGCCACCGACGGCTACCTCTGGGGTGAAAAGCTGGTCTCTGACGAGGAAGGGGAGTTCCACTACACGGAGAGGATAGAGGAGCGCTCCTTAGTTTACAGCTTCGCCAAGCAGAGCCGCTACAAGGGTGAGGCGTTCTTTGTTGGGGCGCTGCCGAGGCTGCTCCTCAAGTCGGGGATGCTAACCCCCACAGCAAAGAGGCTCTTCGAAGAGCATCGGGAGAAACTGAAGACCGGCTACGTCAGCTACAACAACCTGGCCCAGGCGATAGAGCTCGTCTACTCCCTTGAGAGGGCAAACGAGATAGCGAAGACCCTTCTCGACAGGGGCATCGAAGGGGAGAACGTCCCTGTTGAGCCCAGGGAGGGCGAGGGAATAGGCTACGTCGAGGCCCCGAGGGGTGTTCTGATACACCACTACAGGATAGACGGCGAGGGCAAGATCTCATACTCCAATATAATCACACCAACCGCGCTGAACCACGCGATGATGGAGACCAGCCTACTGGAGGAGGCGGGGAAGCTGTACGGCGAGGCCGACGAAAGGGCGATGATAGGAAGGCTTGAGGAGACCGTCAGGGCGTTCGACCCGTGCATCTCCTGCTCCGTGCACCTGGTGAAGCTCTGACGATATTTCGTTACATATTTTTATTTTGAAACCCCCAATCCGGAAGAGTCAGATTTGTTGAGCACCAATAGCTTTAAACCCCAAAGAGTCTATATATTACTGATTAGACATAGAGAGTGAGGGATGCTCATGGAAGGCCTCAACGCACTACTTGCCCTCATAGAAAAGGTGAATCCCGGGGAGATCGTGCTGATTGAGTACCGCCCATCCTACATTCCGGAGTTTCTTACCAAGCTGCTGGTGGAGTATGGGCGAAAGAAGGGCGTCCCAGTTGTTATCGATGATAACTTTGACACCCTGCACGTTATCCAGAAGCACTTAAAGTTCTGGGGGATAGATGAAGACTTCAGAGATGTACTCGTTGTGAAGTCCGGCGGCAGGATGATGGTGGGAAACGTAGTAGCAGAGGTAGAGTTTAGTTCGGAGCCCCTCGTGTATATAAAGAAGTACGAAAAGACATTTAAAGAAGCCGTGTCGGGAGTTGAGAACTCGATAAACATCGTACTCGGCCTGGAGAGACTCTTCGCGTTTATCAACAGCCCAAGGGAGTACTACCTCTTCATAACAGGCCTCCAGAACATGCTAGGAAACCGCAGGAGAAAGGCGTTCTACCTTATAAACGAAAAGATAGCCTCAACGCTGGATTTCAACCCACTCCCAGAGCTGGAGTACATAGCAAGCACTGTCGTTAGGATCACGCCCACACCAACCAGTGCGAGAACGGTCTTCGTGAAGACGCCCATTAGGGAGTTCCTAGGCAGCGAGTTCGAGATTACACTGGAGGTGGTTCTTGATGCTTTCCGCTGAAAGGGCATACGAATACATAGATAAAATGCTCTTCGGGGACGTTGTCTTAGTGGAAAACGAGTCTCCATACGGGGTTGCCCTCGTAACCCATCTGATAGCAGAGTACAGCAGAAGGAAGGGTGTTCCCCTTTATATAAACGATGTCCTAGATTCCCTTCATGTTGTCAAAGAACATCTGAATTTCCTTGGAATCAACGAGGATTTCTCGGACGTATCCGTCATCAAAACTGGGGGACGAAAAAACGTTGGGAACGTAATCAAAAGAATCGGCCTCGACACCGATGCCACCAGGTACATAAACCACCACAAAAGGCTCCTACATGAAATAGCATCGGAAGGGAAGCACATAGCCATCACTCTGGGCATAGAGAGGCTTTTTGCTTTCTTCGGGAGCAGATACGAATTCTATCTAATGACATGGGCGATAAAAGAAAAACTCGGTGAGGGGAACCTTCTCTCGTTTTACGTGATAAACAAGAACATTGCATCAAACCTAAACATGAACCCAATCCCCGAGCTGGAGGAAATAGCCACAACAGTGGTGAGGGTTCAGCTGAGGAACAAGCGGCATGCCCTTGTCTTCGCCAAGGGACCAACCCTCCAGATAGCCGACGGCGACCTGATCGCGTACCTGGACGTCAGGTGATAGCATGGGGATTCTGGAAAAACTGTTCGGAAGGGCCCCCAAGGAAGTCGGGGGCGGGGAATTCATAGCATCCCGAAAACCGGTGGCACGCTTCAGGGTCGAGCAAACGTTGAACATCCTTGGAAAGGAGACGCTCATAGGAACCGTCGAAGGGATAATCTACCCCGGCTACAAGGTCAGGGGAAGGGACATCGCCCCAATTCGAGAAATTCAGAGGGAAAGGAAAAGGGTTGACTTCGCGGTTGACGGGGACAGGGTTGCACTGATCCTTGAGGGGAGGGCAAACGCTAAAAACGGCGAGGTCCTCGAAGTCTACCGGTCATGAGGTGATGGCATGATAATCTGGGACGACCACTTCCACGTTGACCCATACAGGGGGCTCTTTCTTGAGGCTGTGAGGCAGTTCCACGGGGCAGGGGGGACACATCTCGTCGTGGTTTATAAGACGGCCCACGACTACGGCTTCCCGGGACTTACCGCGGAGGACTTCATGAAGGCGATGGACTTCCACATCGGGCTCGTCGAGAAGATCAACAGAGAGACGCCCGTCAGGGCCTACGCCGCCGTTGGTGTGCATCCGGCGGAGTTCGTCCACCTGGCCGAGCGGAAGGGCCTCGAATACGCAAAAAGCGAGGTCATGAAGGCTTTAGAATACGCCCAGAGGCTCTGCCTTGAGGGGAAGGCCATAGCCATAGGTGAGATAGGCAGGCCGCACTACGAGGTGAGCGAGGAAATCTGGAACGCCAGCATCGAACTGATGAAGTACGGAATGAGCCTCGCTAAAGAGGCCGACTGCGCGGTTCAGCTCCACACCGAGAGCTTCGACGAGGAGAAGTTCCGCGAACTTGGGGAGTACGTGAGGGAAGTTGGAATAAAGCCGTACAAGGTCGTCAAACACTTCTCGCCGCCGCTGGTAAAGGTCGCCGAGGAAGTCGGCGTCTTCCCGAGCATCATCGCGAGCAAGAAGAACATCAAGGCGGCGATAGAGCAGGGTAACAGGTTCATGATGGAGACAGACTACATAGACGACAAAAGACGACCGGGAGCGGTTCTCGGGCCGAAGACCGTGCCGAAGAGGACGAAGGCCTTTCTTCAGAACGGCCTCTTTACCGAGGAGGACGTTTACAAGATTCACGTCGAGAACCCGAGAAAGGTCTATGGGGTAGAGGTGGAGGAGTAGAGCACCTTTCCCTCGCTCAGAACCGTTTTTATGAAGCTGTCCTCCCTTCTTTTAAACTCCCTCGACTTTATGACTACAGGACTTATCAGCTCCCCGTATTCGAGGAGGATATCAGTAACAATATTCATCAGCTCATCGAAATCAACGTCACCCACGATAAGGACGTCTATATCGCTCTCCTCGTCGTAGTCTCCCCTTGCGTAGGAGCCGAAGAGCACGATATTTTCAATGGAATGGCCAAATTGATCCTCCACTCTCCTGAGGAATTCATCAAGGGCTGAGGCTTTCTTTCCCATTGGTAATCTCCTCCAATGCTCGTTTTATCCTCTCAAGAAAACGCTCGGCATTTTCGACTACGCTCTCGGCTTCCTCTGTGGAGGGGGCGTAATAAACATCGTAATCTGCTCGTGACCTTAAAGTGAACGCTGACGTTAAATACTTGGCGTAAACCTTCTCAATGAAGCCATCATCCACAAAGTGAAGGCCAAACATCCTCACAACGCCGGAATGCTTTTTGGGATTTACCCCCTTCATTAGAAGCAGAGCTCTTGCCGCATGAAACATAGAATAGTAGGCGCGGCTTATAGCGTCCCTGAGTCTTCCATTCCGGAGAAGTAGCTGGGCGGAGGACAGCTCCTCCTCTGCAAGTTCAATATGCTTAGCGACCTCTTCCGGAACGGCCATCTTCTCACCCTTGTTAAAATGTGGGAGATTGTCCACTTAACATTTTTGCTCAAAACATGCTTCCAAAGAAGTTCTCACCAGAAGGAGGTCCTTCCAAGAAACCATCGCCAAGGGCGCAGAAATCAGAATGAAAAAAGCAGAGAAAAACTAGACCTCCGCCCTCCTCACCACCCCCACAGTCCCCGGCTCGCCGATTTCTCCCTCCACTTCAAAGATTTTGCCGAGGAACTGCTCCACGACCCAGACGTTCGTGACGAGGTGGTTGGTTATCTCCGCAACACCTATCTCCCCACCCGCGAAAGCTAAGAACGGTATCAGCTGGTCGCCGAGGAACCTGTCAACCGCTTTTCCGCCGGTCAGCTGGTCGAGGAGCTCGTCCGCCGCTTCCCTGCCAACAACCTCGGCGGGCTTTCCGCGCTTTCCTAGGGCGTCGCCGCCGAGCCGCAGCGAATCGGTTTCAGCCCACACGACGATGCCGCTTCCCGGCCCGAGGGAGCGTGATACCTCGGTCTCTATCTCGACTGGGACGCTGTAAAGCTCTTCAAGCCTCTCCCTGGCAGCCCTCGCCTGTCTCTCGGCGACGTGGGCCGGCAGATTTGTTGCGTGGCTTATCCCGGCAAAGCGCTCTATCCTACTCCACCCGACGGCCTCCAGGGGTTTCCTCTCCTCCCAAGGCTCGACCCTTCCGGTGACCAGCCCACCGCCCTTCGGGTAGTGGCCGCGCCTCTTGAGATCCATCTCGGCCTTAATCCCCATCTTCCCAAGGGCGTAGAGCGTTACATTCTTCAGGTAATCGACCGGCGGGCTCCAGGGGACGTCGGTTCCGCCGGTTATCTCGAAGCTCCCGCCCGTGAAGGCCATTGCCGGAAGCAGAGCCTGAAGCACGAGGGTTACACTGCCGGCCGTCTTTATGGGAACGCGGACGTGCTTCGGCTCTGCCTTTCCGGGTATGAACTCAAGAACCGTCGAGCCAACCTGCGCACCCTTAACCCTCGCGTTGCTCAGCTCCTTTAAAGCCAAAATTCCGTGGAGGTGCTGCGGTCTGAGACCGGGATTTGGCCGGTTAGCGCGAATCTTGGCGATCTTAACGGGCTTTTCGGTGATGACGGAGAGAGCCACTGCAGTCCTCAGTATCTGCCCCCCACCCTCGCCGTAGGAACCGTCTATCACTATCACCCTTCTCACCGGTATTAGTTTTGGTGGGGCCGCTAAAAACCTTGCCGAAAGGCTTTTACTCCATGGAACGAATTTCAAGCGGTGTGAGTATGGACGAACTTGAGTTCTGCATCAAGAGCATGAGCTATCCGCTGGGCATGTCCATCGAGGGCCTCCGGAGGGAGAGGGGCCGCGTTGCCACGATTTCGGGGGATACGCTGGTTGTGCCGGAAGCTCCCCTGGCGGTCCGGTGCTACCTCACTGCCCTGGCTGTCTTCGCAAGCCTCGACATGGTGGATAGAAAACGCCTGAGCGACGATTACAGGAGGTTCGAAGAGTTCAGGCTGAAGATTCTGGGCTCGGAGCTGGGAAATGCCGTTGGAAGATACCTCCGGGAGCCCTGGGAGCAGATCCGCGTGGAGACCCCAACGTCCATAGACTGGCTGGAGTTCGAGAGGAGGAGGGAAAACGTACGGCCGCACCTCAAAAGACTCGTGGGACTCTGGGAGCGAACCCGGAACCGCTCCGAGTTTCTAGCGGGGGCGGACTTTCTGAGCGAGCTGAGCGTTGACGATGCTTTGCTCTTAAGCTACCTGTCCGGTGAAGCCGGGATCAGGGAGCTCGTAAACGCCGCCCTCGGCAAGCACAACGGGGATTTCCGCGAGATGGTCGTTCGCTACTTCAGAGCCCTCCGAGGTTGAGCCTCACAGCGAGGGAAAGGGCCTCCTCCAGAGAAAGCCGCTTCCGCACCAAGAGAGCCCTGACGAGTCCAGCCAGAGCATCCACGTTTCTCAGGTTCAGTCTCTCCGGGGGGTAGTCCAAGAAACGCTCCGGTTCAACCTTGAAGCCCAGTCTCTCGGACAGCTCTGCCGCGAACTCCTCCACGGTGAGGGGAGGGAGGCGGATGATGGCTGGAAAATCCAGTGAGGAATACTTCCCGGCATCCTTTGTTTCCACGACGATGGAAAAATCCCGGTCCTTTTCAAGCAGTTCACGGACTTCCTTCAGCGGCGGCTCCCGCAGAAGAATCGCGTTCGGTGGGAGGAGTTCCTCCAGCCCGATTCCCCTCAGGTTCTCGACGAGAACATCGACGCCGAGGGAGAGCACGTCCAGCGGCTCGAACTCTGGAACGGGCCCCTCCCGCACATCTTCCCCTTTTTCAGAGGTTATGCGCCGATAGAGGGCCTCACTGACGAGTGTAAACTGGTAGATCCTCTCAACACCCTCCAGGTAGAGAACACCATTGGAGAGGAGTCTGAGGCCCAGCCTGGCGAGGGATGAGCTCAGCTTTTCCTCGCTCTTCGTGGTTATCGCCTTTCTTCCGCCAACTTCCTCAGTTCCTCTGCTGACGAGACGATAGTCGCCGGGGAAGAGACCCTTGGCACTGAAGAACTCCTCAAGGGTCTGCTTTGCCTTCCCCTCGCTGACCGCGTAGACCTTGATGAACTCCACGTTCTCTCCCTTGTCGACCCCTATCAGCACGACGGCATCGCGCCTTTCCTTCGGAATCAGTATATCCTCCATATCCATCGCCGTTCGTTTCTGCTGATTTGATAGTCGAAAAATCGGGAGCGCGGGAAGTTGGGAGGCCTTCAGAGACCCTCTGTAGAGACGCTCGTTAGAGACACTCTTTAGAGACTCATTGCCCCCAAGAGCTCTCCGGTGTCGAGGTTGACTATCCGCACCTCCCTCTTCCTGGTGTCGAGCAGGGCGACGCTCTTCACTCCTGTAACGTAGCCGCAGACCTCGCCGGGATTCACCAGGATCGTCCTGCCCACCTCGCGTATCTCGTAGCGGTGGGTGTGGCCGACTATGACAACGTCGTAGAGTCTGCTCCTGGCAAGCGCGCGGACGATGCGCTCATCGGTGCCGTGTGTCACGGCCATCTTCATGCCGTCGGCCTCGATCTCCAGTATCTCGTCGTAGATGCCCAGTGCCTCATAGAGGCCTTTCCTTTCGCCGTCGTTGTTGCCGAAAACGCCCTTAAGGGGCGCCCTGAGCTCCTTGAGTTCCCTGGCAACGAAAGGGGCAACGTAGTCGCCCGCATGAATGACCAGCTCAACGTTCCGCCCGTTGAACAGCTCGACCGCCTTTGCAATGGCAGGCAGGTTATCGTGGGTATCACTCATTATTCCTATCAGCATGCCCTCACCCATGGGAATTATGCCCTCAAGGCTTATAGGATTAACCGTGGAAAATTATATGAAAATTTCAGAGTTTTTCATGGGAAATCAGGGCAAAAATTATTAGGTATTTACGGGAATTGGTGTATCCGAGAGGGTGATGTCATGTTCACTGGTAGAGCAGTCATAGCGGTTAAAATCCTCCGTCCTCTGGGGGACTGGAGCGCCGGTGACGTCGTTCTCCTGGAGGACTGGAAGGCGAAGGAACTCTGGGAGGCCAGGGTAGTCGAGATTATTGACGAGACCGACAAGGTAATAGGCGAGATAGACCGCGCGATAGCAGAGGAGCGTGAGAACGAGCCCCTTATGCCCATTCCACCCGGACTGTACGAGAGGGCCGAGTTCTACATGTATTACCTGGAGAACTACGTGAGGATGAACGCCGGGGAGGGTATAGAGACCCTGAACGTCAAGCTGACCAAGCTCGCAAACCTGAAGAAGAAGCTGGAGCACCTGAAGACGATACGCTTCAACAAAATCCTGAAGGCGGTTATGCTGAGGCCCAACAGCCTGGAGCTCCTCTCACGACTATCGCCGGAGGAGAGGAGGATATACCTCCAGCTTTCCAGGATCAGAAACGAGTGGCTGGGTGAGGAGTGATGGACAGGGAGGACATGATAGAGAGGTACGCGCGCTTTCTGAGGGAGTACGTGGACGACAGCGGAAACGAAGTCTACCTGAACAAGCTCAAGGATTTGCTCACTGTTACCCCAAAGCGCTCGCTGGCGATAGACTGGACGCACCTCAACTCCTTCGACCCGGAGCTTGCTGGAGAGCTCCTTGAAAACCCCGAGGAGAGCATACTCGCCGCGGAGGATGCCATTCAAATAGTTCTCCGCGAGCCGCCCCTCCTCAAGGAGGAGGAGTTCAAGGTTCACGCGAGGTTCTACAACCTTCCGAGGACTCTCCTCGTCAAGGAACTGGGGAGCGAGCACATAAACAGGCTCATCCAGGTGGAGGGTATAATCACGCGCGTCAGCGAGGTGAAGCCCTTCGTCCAGAAGGCGGTCTTCGTCTGCAAGGACTGTGGAAACGAGATGATTCGCCTTCAGAGGCCCTACGAGAACCTCGTCAAACCTGCCAAGTGCGACGCCTGCGGCTCCAGAAACGTCGACCTCGACGTCGAGAAGAGCCGCTTCATAAACTTCCAGAGCTTTAGATTACAGGACAGGCCCGAGAGCCTGAAGGGCGGCCAGATGCCGCGCTTTGTCGATGCAATCCTCCTCGATGACATGGTGGACACGGCACTGCCGGGCGATAGGGTTCTGGCCACGGGAATCCTGCGCGTCATCCTGGAGCAGAAGGACAAGAGGCCGATTTTCAAGAAGGTTCTGGAGGTCAACCACATCGAACAGCTCAGCAAGGAGATTGAAGAGCTTGAAATCTCGCCGGAGGACGAGCAGAAGATTCGCGAGCTGGCGAAGAGGAAGGACATCGTCGATGCTATCGTTGATTCAATCGCTCCAGCGATATGGGGTCACAAGACCGTTAAGAAGGGAATAGCCCTGGCGCTGTTCGGCGGCGTGCAGAGGGTTCTCCCCGACGGAACGAAGCTCAGGGGAGAGAGCCACGTTTTACTGGTTGGAGACCCCGGTGTTGCGAAGAGCCAGCTCCTCCGCTACGTTGCCAATCTGGCGCCGAGGGCGATTTATACGAGTGGTAAGAGTAGCTCCGCAGCCGGTTTGACGGCCGCCGCAGTCCGCGACGAGTTCACAGGCTCGTGGGTTCTGGAAGCTGGTGTCCTTGTGTTAGCAGATGGCGGCTTTGCCTGCCTGCACCCAGATTCAAGGGTTCTCGTCGATGGAAAATACCGGAGAATCGAAGACCTCTTTGAGCTTGAGAAGTCCTACAAGGCACTCTCCGACGATCAAATCGTGGACATTCAGGAGAAGGAGATGGAAGTTACGGCCCTCGATCTCGGAAGCATAAGGACGAAGACCTCTAAAGCCACGATAATCCGCAGGAAGCCCTGGAAGGGCGAGCTACTCAGGCTGAAGTTCCGCTCGGGCAACGAGGTAACCCTAACCCCTGATCATCTCCTCATAGACGGTCAGACCCTTGAGTGGAAGGAGGCGGAGAGGTTTAATGTTGGCGAGAGCGTCATCGGGCTCGATAAAAACTTCAATCCTCGTCCGGATGAAATCGTCTCCATCGAGCGCGTTCCCTACGAGGGCTACGTTTACGACCTCTACGTGCCCGGTGAGCACAACTTTTTGGCTGAGGGAATCATCGTTCACAACTGCATCGACGAGTTCGACAAGATGAGCGACAGGGACAGGAGTGCAATTCACGAGGCGCTGGAACAGCAGAGCTACCACCACGACTTCGAGCTCCTCCTCGCCAACGGCAGGAAGGTGAAGATAGGCGAGCTGGTCGATTCGCTCATCGAGGCCAACCGCGATAAAGTGATAATCGGGAATGACACCGAGATACTGCCCGTTGAGGACATCAAGCTCTTGGCCTACGACATTGAGCGGAAGGAAATCGTAAAGGTCAAGGCCGACCGCGTGAGCAGGCACAGGGCGCCGGACAGGTTCATACGGCTGAGGTTCTCGAACGGCAGGGAGATAACCGTAACTCCGGAGCATCCGATTATGGTGTGGGAGAATGGAGAGATAACGGAGAAGCCAGCAGGAGAGGTCATGCGGGGCGATGTCGTTATTGGTGTTGCGAGCTACCCCATGGAGCTTTCCCCCGTCGAGGGTAACGAGTTTAAAAACCGCGGGGACGCCGAGGCGAGGGCAGACTACCTCTACTCCACAGGAAAGGTTGCAAGGGTGAAGCGCCTTACCGGGAGGTATCTGGTTGAGGCTGCCGAGAGGACATTTCCAAGGGACATTGTCGCGCATCTCAAAGCGGCCGCAAAAATCCTTGGCGTAAGGCAGCTCCCCAGTGAGAGACAGAAGCTGGCCCGTTCGCTCGTTCCCGAGGGCATCGTGCGCTCCTACCTCGAAAGGGTCACGGAGCGGATGGAGGCCATCAGGCATCTCGCGAATGAAAATCTCGGTGAGGCCCTTGGCCTGATACCAGGGCGCAGGATTTATGAGAGCAGCGGAATGACGCCCGAACACCTTCGCAGGAAGGCTGAGAGCGGGGAGCCGTGGGCACTCTCCGCAGCGAAGAGGGTCATCGAGGACGTTCTATTCAATGCGGAGAAATACCTCAGGAGGTTCATGGCATACTGGAACGGGAACATTAACTTCCTCAGGGTCATAAAGGTCGAGGAAGTCCCCAACGACCGCTGGGAGTGGGTCTACGATGTAACGGTTGAGCCGTACCACCTCTTCGTCTCCCACGGACTGGTTCTTCACAACACGATAAGCATCTCCAAGGCGGGCATAACGGCAACCCTGAACGCGAGGACGACGGTTATAGCGGCTGCGAATCCAAAATACGGCCGTTTCAACCGCCATAAATCCCTACCGGAGCAGCTCGACCTCCCACCGACCCTGCTCAGCCGTTTCGACCTCATCTTCCTGCTCCTCGACGAACCGGACGAGAAGGTTGACGCGAGCATAGCGGAGCACATCCTCAAGGTGCGCCGCGGCGAGGCGGAGGCCGTAACCCCCAAGATACCCTACGACCTTCTCAAGAAGTACATAGCCTACGCGAGGAAGAACGTTCACCCCGTTCTGAGCAGGGAGGCGATGGAGGAGATAAAGCGCTACTACGTCAGGATGAGGAAGGGCTTTAAGAGGCCGGGCGAGGACGACGGCGTACAGCCGATTCCGATAACGGCCAGACAGCTGGAAGCGCTGATAAGGCTCAGCGAGGCCCACGCCAGGATGCGCCTCAGTGAAACCGTCACCAGAGAGGACGCGAGGGCGGCGATAGCGATAATCGAGGACATGATAAGAAAGATAGCCGTTGACGAGGAGGGAACGCTGGACGTCTCGATACTGGAGGTCGGCAAGAGCTCCAAGAAGATAAACAAGATCGACAGGATGGTTGACATCATAAAGAGCCTGGAGAGCGAGGGAGAGTTCGGAGCCCCGGAGGACAGGATAATCGAGGCGGCGAAGCAGGCAGGTCTCGGCTCGGAGAACGAGATAAAGAAGCTCATCAACGACCTCAAGCGCGATGCCAGGATATACGAGCCGCGCGCGGGCTTCTACCGCGTGCTCTGATTCCCACCCTTTTTCCCCACTCCAAAAGGTTATAAACGTCTCCCGATAGTTAAGATGGAGGTGAGGAAAGTGAGCGAGAGGAAGGTTGACTTTTACGATTTCGAGGGTCTGCTCGATAAGGCTTACGAGGAGCTTCCCGAGAACGTCAAGCATCACACTTCCCGTTTCGAGGTTCCGGCCGCGGTCGTCACGATAGCTGGAAACAGGACTATAATCGAGAACTTCGTGGACATAGCCGAGGCCATGAACCGCGACCCGAACCACCTGCTCAAGTTCATCCTGCGCGAGGTGGCAACGGCCGGAACGCTTGAGGGAAGGCGCGTCGTCCTGCAGGGACGCTTCACACCGTACCTGATAGGCAACAAGATGAAGAAGTACCTCAAGGACTACGTCATCTGCCCCGTTTGCGGAAGTCCGGATACGAAGATCATCAAGCGCGGACGCTTCCACTTCCTCAAGTGTGAAGCCTGTGGTGCCGAGACACCGATTCAGCACCTCTGAATCCATTTTTCATCCAATCGTTGTACGATTGTACACATTTTTTCTTTGGAAGGCCTAACGGCTTTGAAAACTCTTTTAAACTTTACAAACTACAAGTAGGCGACACTCTCGGCAGTCAGGGGGAGTCATCATGGGCATGGAAGAGAAGGTTAACGACCTGTATGAGAGAAAAAGAAAGATTCTTGAGATGGGCGGCGAAAAGGCCGTCGAGAAACAGCACGCTAAAGGGAAGCTAACCGCACGCGAGAGAATTGAGAAGCTCCTCGATCCCGGAAGCTTCGTCGAGATAGGCGCGTTCGTCAGGCACCGCGGAACCGAGTTCGGCATGGACAAAAAGGAACTGCCCGCGGACGGCGTCATCACCGGCTACGGTACCATCGATGGGAGGCTCGTCTTCGTTTTCGCCCAGGACTTCACGGTCATGGGCGGTTCCCTCGGTGAGATGCACGCTGCCAAGATAAAGCGCGTCATGGAGCTTGCCCTCGAAGCGGGAGCGCCCGTGATAGGCCTCAACGACTCCGGTGGAGCGAGAATCCAGGAGGGCGTTGACTCGCTCAAGGGCTACGGCGAGATTTTCAAGATGAACACGATTCTCAGCGGCGTCGTTCCGCAGATAACCGCGATAATGGGGCCCTGCGCCGGCGGAGCGGTTTACAGCCCGGCGATAGGAGACTTCATCCTCATGGTGGACAACCCGGCGAGCTTCATGTTCATCACCGGGCCGCAGGTCGTTAAAGCCGTTACCGGCGTCGAGGTCACGCCGACCCAGCTCGGCGGTGCCATGGTTCACGCCCAGCGCGCAGGACAGGCCCATCTGGTCGGCAAGAGCGACGAGGAGGTTCTGGCGCTCATAAGGCGCCTCGTGAGCTACCTGCCCTCCAACAACATGGAGAAGCCGCCGCGCGTCAAGACGAACGACCTGCCCTTCAGGAAGACCGAGAGGCTCTACGAGGTAGTTCCCGACGACCCGAACAAGGGCTACGACGTGAGGGGGGTCATCTACGAGATAGTGGACAGGGATGAGAACGGCAACCCGGACTTCCTCGAAATACTCCCGTACTTCGCCCCGAACGCTGTGGTTGGCTTCGGAAGGATGAACGGCCAGACCGTCGGTATAGTCGCCAACAATCCGGTACACTTCGCCGGCGTTCTCGACATCGACAGCTCCGACAAGATAGCTCGCTTCGTTAGAACCTGCGACGCCTTCAACATCCCGATAGTCACCCTCGTTGACGTTCCGGGCTACCTTCCGGGAACCCAGCAGGAGTACGGCGGAATCATAAGGCACGGCGCAAAGGTCCTCTACGCCTACTCCGAGGCAACCGTTCCGCTCGTCACGATAATCCTTAGAAAGGCCTACGGTGGAGCGTACCTCGCCATGGGAAGCAAACACCTCGGCGCGGACTTCGTCTTCGCCTGGCCGACGGCGGAGATAGCGGTCATGGGGCCGGAGGGAGCGGCCAACATCATCTTCAGGAAAGAGATCGCCCAAGCAGAGAACCCGGAGGAGGTTCGCCAGCAGAAGATAGCGGAGTACAGGGAGCGCTTCGCCAACCCGTACGTCGCCGCCGCGAGGGGCTACATAGACGACGTCATCGACCCGGCCGAGACGAGGGCGAAGATAATCCTCGCGCTCGAAGCCCTTGAGAGCAAGCGCGTTAAGCTGCCGCCGAAGAAGCACGGCAACATACCGCTGTGAGGTGTTAGCATGGTCGTGATGAGCGAGTTCATGGAGGGCCTGAACCTGACGGTGCTGGGAGTCACCATAGTCTTCATGGTGCTCAGCATACTGGCGGTCGTTCTCTACGCGGTTGGCTGGACCGAGAGGAGGCTGGTGGAAAAGGAGGGCGGAGCTCCCTCCCCAGCCCCGGTTCAGCCTTCGGAGGTAGAGGGCGGGGAGAAAAAGCCCGCCATACCGCCAAGGGACCTCGCAGTCATAACGGCCGCGGTTCTCGCTTACACCGCGGAAAAGGCTTCACAGCTCAGGCCGCTGCCGTTCAAGAGGAAAGTTTCAGACGCCTGGCGCCTCTACGGCGTCCAGTCGAGCATGGAGGAAGTTGAGGACTTCAACTACGAACTTGGGAAGTGGTGAAGATGGCAAAGGTCAAGGTCATCGTGGATGGTGTTGAGTACGAGGTTGAAGTTGAGGATCTCGGAATGGGCCGCTTCAAGGTTGCATTTGAGGACAGGGAGTACACAGTTGAGGCGAAGGGCCTGGGAATCGACATGAGTTCTCTGAGCGCCGGCACTGCCCCCGCAGCCGCCACTCCCGCGCCTGCGCCCGTTGCCGCGCCTGCTCCGGCGGCTCCGACTCCAGCTCCAGCCCCCGCCGGAGAGGGCACCGTCACTGCGCCAATGCCGGGCAAGATTCTGAGGATACTCGTCAAGGAAGGAGAGAAAGTCAAGACCGGCCAGGGTCTCCTCGTTCTGGAAGCGATGAAGATGGAGAACGAGATTCCCGCACCAAAGGACGGAGTGGTGAAGAAAATCCTCGTAAAAGAAGGCGACACCGTCGACACCGGACAGGCACTAATAGAACTAGGGTGAAGGGCCATGGCTGGACTCGTGGAATCGATAATAACGTTCTTCCAGGGCATGGGACTGCTGAACCTTACGGCGGGCAACGTGATAATGATAATAGTCGGCCTCACGCTGGTCTACCTGGCCATAAGATACGAGATGGAGCCGCTCCTGCTGCTCCCGATAGGCATCAGCGCTGTGCTGGTGAACATACCCCTCGGCCACCTGGCCAACTGGCCCATAGCCCCGAACCTTCCGGATGGCATAGCGGACAACATATTCGCAACCCTCAGCTACCTCAACCAGCAGTACGGCCCGCCCGGAATCTTTGATATCATCTATTACACCCTTATAAGGACGGAAATCGTCCCGCTCCTGATATTCTTCGGTCTGGGAGCGATGACGGACTTCGGTCCGATGATAGCCGACCCGAAGACGGCACTCATGGGTGCGGCGGCGCAGATAGGCGTGTTCATAGCGATGCTCACCGCCCTGGCGCTCGGCTTCAACCTCCATCAGGCCGCGAGCATAGGCATCATAGGCGGCGCCGACGGACCGACGACGATATACCTAACCACAAAGCTCGCGCCGGAGATACTAGGGGCGACGGCGGTGGCAGCGTACAGCTACATGAGCCTAGTCCCTCTGATTCAGCCGCCCATCATAAGGGCCCTCACGAGCAAGGAGGAAAGGCGCATAAGAATGGAACAGCTAAGGCCGGTGTCAAAGAGGGAGAAGATAATATTCCCGATAATCAGCATGATCGTCATCGGTCTTATCGTTCCCAGTGCCGCTCCGCTCGTTGGAATGCTCATGATAGGCAATCTGTTCAGGGAGAGCGGCGTCGTCGAGAGGCTCAGCAGGGCCGCCCAGGAGGAGCTCATGAACATCGTCACCATATTCCTCGGCCTCGGTGTCGGTTCGACGATGCGCGCTGACAGCTTCCTCACCCAGGAGACCCTGATGATTCTCGGCCTCGGTATCGTTGCCTTCGCCAGCGCCACCGCAGGGGGAGTCCTCTTCGGAAAGCTCATGATGAAGCTCTCCGGAGGAAGGATAAACCCGATGATAGGGGCGGCCGGTGTTTCAGCGGTTCCGATGTCGGCGCGCGTTGTCCAGAGGATGGCCAGCGAGGAGGACCCAGGAAACTTCATCCTAATGCATGCGATGGGTCCAAACGTCGCAGGAGTCATAGGAACGGCCGTCGCGGCGGGTGTTTTCCTGGCCGTTCTCGGATGACTTTTCTCTTTTTCAAGCCCTCCTTGGCTGGATGAAGGTCAGTTCCCATCTTTTTGTCAATTTTTGAATGAAAAGCTTAAAATAGGAGAAGAGCGCTTTAGGTTAAAGCGGTGGTGAAGGAAATGCGCGTGAAGACTTTAATGACTCCAGACCCAGTGGCGATAGAGCTTCCGGCAACGAGGGAGTACGCCCTCAGCCTCTTTAGAAAGCATAAAGTAAGGTCATTTCCCGTCATCAACAAGAACACGAAGGCCCTCGTCGGAATAATAAGCATAAAGCGTGTTCTGCTCCATCCCGATGAGGAGCAGCTCGCGATGCTCGTTAAGAGGGACGTTCCCACCGTCAAACCAAACGATGACCTGAAGAAGGCCGTCAGGGCCATGCTCGATATGGACTACAGGCGCGTGGTCGTGGTTGACGATGAGAACAAGGTTCTGGGAATCCTCACGGTCGGAGACATCGTGAGACGCTACTTGGCGAAGAACGAGAAACTGAAGAACGTTACCATCGAGAGGTACTACCAGAAGAACGTCGGCGTCGTCTGGCACGGGACACCCCTCAAAGCCGCCCTCAAGGCGCTCCTTCTGTGCAACGCAATGGCGATCCCGGTCATCGACGACGAGGGCAACCTCGTGGGCATGGTTGACGAGACCGACCTCCTTAAGGACAGCGAGGTCATAAGGGTCATGAAGCAGACGTCGCTGGCTGCATCCAGCGAGGAGGACTGGATACTCGAAAGCAACCCAACGCTCCTCTTCGAGAAGGCCGAGCTCCAGCTCCCCAAGAAGCCCGTCTCAGAGATAATGAACCGCGAACTCGTCGTTGCAACGCCCCACATGAGCATCTACGACGTCGCCCAGAAGATGGTCAAGTACGAGATAGAACAGCTACCCGTCATCAAGGGGGAGGGAGAACTCGTCGGCATCGTTAGGGACATGGACATCATAAAGGTCATCCTCAACAAGTGAGCCCCTGGCTCAGTTTCCCCTTTTCTTACGGGTGATGCCAGGTGAAGGAGGTAAGGCTGTCGCTCTTCGGCTTTGGAAACGTCGGCAGGGCCCTCGCGCGGGTTTTGGTGGAGAAGAGTGCCGTCTTCCGCGAGAGGTACGGCCTGGAGTTCAAGGTCGTGAGCGTGGCGGACAGCAGCGCCGTCGTCTGGCTTCCGGTGGGGATGAACCTCACGGAGGCCCTGAACGTCAAGGAAACCCTCGGAAGGCTCTCCGCATGGACGAACGACTACGAGGTCTTCAACTTCTCGCCGGTTGAGGCGGTCAGGGAAATCGATGCCGATGTTGTAATCGACGTCACCAACGATAAAAACGCCCACACCTGGCATCTGGCGGCACTGAAGGAAGGAAAGGCGGTCGTCACGAGCAACAAACCACCACTGGCCTTCCACTATGCAGAGCTAATCGGCGAGGCTGAAAGGAGAAACCTCCCGTACCTTTTCGAGGCCACCGTGATGGCGGGGACTCCCGTGATAGGCCTCCTCAAAGAGACGCTCCTTGGAGACTCTGTGGAGGAAATCGAAGCGGTTCTGAACGGCACAACAACCTATATCCTCACGATGATGGAGGAGGGGGCATCGTTTGAGGACGCACTCAGAAAAGCGCAGGAGCTCGGAATAGCCGAGCGCGACCCCAGCGGGGATATACTTGGCATAGACGCCGGCTACAAGGCGACGATACTCCACTGCCTTGCGTTCGGCCCGACGACCTTCGACGAGATAGAGGTCAGGGGCATAGACGGTATCTCACCGGAAGACCTTGCGAGGGCAGGAAAGGCAGGCAGGACGGTGAGGCTGGTGGCGTCGATAGAGAGGGGCTCGGTCTCGGTTGAGCCGAAGGAAGTTCCGAAGGGGAGCCCCCTGGCGGTCTCGTCCACCCAGAACGCGGCGGTGATAAGGACCGACCTTCTGGGCGAACTGGTTATCCAGGGTGCCGGGGCGGGACTGAAGGAGACCGCGAGCGGCGTGGTGAGCGACGTTATAAAGGCGGCGCTGAAGGTTTAGGGGAGCTTCCCCACCTCCCTACCCCTGAAGATCACGGCCACCTCATCGCTTCTCCAATCCAGGGAAAGCTCGTCAACCTTAATGTAATCGAGAACCCTCCCCATCCACAGGGGTGAACCGTTCTTCAGAATCCTCACCTCGTAGACGGGGCCCTTCTTTCTAGCCGAAAGCCTGTACTCATTCCCGTCCCGTATAACCAGGTATCCCTCCATCGAAGAGAAGAAAAACCCAAAGCCCAGCGCCAGCAGGAAGGTTCCAAGAAGGTCCATTCCCCGCAGATACGTCACGATTGAGGCGCATAACAGAGCGATAAGAAGGAACGCGTAGTCCTTCCGAAAGGCCCTCAGTCTCCGGACTTCCATTAACTCCACCAAAGAGTAAATCCTGCCCAAATCTTTTAAGCTTTTCTCCCAATGGGGGATGGTGAAACCATGGAGCATGTGATAGCGCTCCACCAAGTCTACGCTGAGCTGATATTCCGAGGGCTCAAAACTGTAGAGCTGAGGAAAGCCAGGGCGTTCGGTGAGGGAGACACCGTTTTCCTCTACGTGGCCAGGGGGAACCCCTACGAGCTGAGAGACACGCTGAGGAGGCTCGGCCTCCACGAGGAGCAAACGCTGACGCGGAGGGGAACGATAGCTGGAGGCTTCGAGGTGGGCGAGGTAATAAAGGCCGACCTCGATACGCTCTGGGAGATGACCAAGGATACAAGCGGGTTAACCCTGGTTCACGGAGAGAACGGGAAGCGGTGGCTGGGCGAGTACATCAGGGAGTACGGCTACGCATTCACGATAGAAAGGCCGTTCCTATTCAAGGAGCCCATGAGCAGGGAGGAGATGAGGGAGCGCTACGGCGTTCACGTTGAGGGCATAATCCACCTCTCAAGAAAAACTAGAAAGCCCTGGGTGAGGGCTCTGATAGAGGACCTTCTGGCGCGAGAGGCCGTGTATCTCTAGTCACCTCTTTCTTCGCCTTCTTCGGGCTCGACGAGTACGTAGGGGCCGAGGCTGAGACTCTCGATTTCCTCCTGCGTCAGGAGCCTGCTCTTCACCTTCTCGCCGATGAGGGCGCTGTTGCCTAGGGGATCCATGACCCTCACGGTGAGCGGTTTTTTGCCCTCCTTGACCTCCTCGATGTACTGGAGTATCTCGTCTGCCTTCCTCACGGCCTCCTCATCACCCTCGCCCTGCCGGAAGTGCTTGGCCATTACCAGCGTTTCTCTAACGCGTTCGAGGATTCCCTCGACGTTGGTGACGAAGCCCTCCGCAGCTGGCCCGGGCTCTATCCTGACGCCGATTTCGTCAAGCTCTATCGTTCCGCTCTTGCTCCTAACGACGCGGGTAAAGAGGTCCTTTTCCTCCTCAACCCTTACGCTGTAGAGCTTCGGCGGCCTGTCCTCCAGCATCATGACGTCGGCGTTTCTGTAGCCGCACTTCTCGCAGATTATCGTGCTCTCCATGACCTTTCCGAAGTAAGGAATGTCGTGAACGTACTGGAGAACCTTAAGCGTACCCTTACCACCGCAGATTGGGCAGTCCCCCAGCCGAATCTCCTGAATCTCACCTTCCCTCCTGGTCATCTCGCACCACCGAAGAATAGACCCAGTTAACCCTTTATAAAATCGTAGGATAGAAAAAGAAAGCCGTCACTTGGTTATCTTGATGTCCGTCGGAACGAGGATCAGCTTTATCTCGTGCTTGCAGATTTTAGCGGCCTGTCCCCCGAGGGCACTGACCATCCCCTTTATCTGCTCGGCGACCTTCTCAAGAACCTCCGGCTTGACCTCAAGAGGAGTGAGGTCGACCAGGATTATGTTGCCGTTCTGGAGCTCCTCGGAGATTCTCTCAAGGTCGGCATAGCTGGTAACGACGATCTTCTTGAGGTACCTGACCTGGGGCTTAACGAGCTCCTTAGCAAGAACATCCTCCTCCAGAGGGACGACATCGATGTCACGCCTGGGGGCGGAGGTCTCCTTCTTGACCGCCGCCGGGGGCTTTCTTTTAGGAACGGGCTTGGAATCTTTCTTTTTAAGACTATCAAACAATCCCATACTGTTCCCCCCAGTTAATCGTAAGGGCTGGATTAATTTGGGTATTGGTGTTTATATCTCTTTCTGAAAAACTTACAACCTCTCAGTTTCCAAACTGGAAAAGCACCCACGATGATTGGAGGGTCCGACACCTTCTCGCAGTGGGGACAGGACTTTCGAAAGAGAAATGTACAGAGGGGGCTCACCCGGCCCTCACGGCCTCAAGAACCCTCTCCCTTATCTCGGCGGCCTTCTTCAGGGCGAGGTCAACCGAATACATGACCTCCTCCAGCTTGAAGCTGCCGCCCTCACTCTTCTGAACCGAGGAAATCATGCCGTTCTCGTCGGTGGTTATCGTTATCCTGCCGTCCATGACGCGCTCCTCGTCGAGGTTCGGGTCGGCCAGGAGGTTGCCGCCGATTTTGGCTATGGTCACCGGAATCGGCACCCTGCTTACCGGAAGCGGCTCGTACTCGTCGAGGACCTGAACCTCGTCGTTCTCCTCATCGTAGACGACCTTCGGCATCTTCGTGCTCAGCAGGGCCGCTATGGCGCCTATTCCGCTGGCATCGAGGAGGTTTCCGTCGTAGTCGAGGACGTGAACGTCGATGAAGACGACGCGGACGAGCTTGCCCGGGACTATCACGAGCTTCTCAAGCTCAACGGCTCCGCTCTCCCTTATGCCCCTGTCCACGACGCGCGCCAGCTCGATGGCGTTCTCATCGGGCGGCCCCGGCTCAAAGCTCGGGGAAGCAAGCGGCACAAGCTCAACGTTGGTCGTTATTACCCCCTTCTCCGGAAGGTCTGGGAAGGGCTCACCCATGTCCACTTTAATGCCGACGAGAACCTGGGTGTTGCCGAGCCTCACCCACGCCGAGCCCTCGGCCTTCTCGATGACGTTGACCCTGACCTCAAGGTCGCGGTAGTCCTCAAGACCGCGGCCGTCTATGCGCCTGCCCTCCTTGAGGAGGCTCAGGATGTGGTCGCGCATTATGCTGGCCATCACTTCCATCTCACTCACCTCCACCGACCTCCTCGGCTATTTTGAGATACTTGACTTTCAGCGCCTCGCGCTGCTTCTGGTAGACCGCCTTGGCGCCCTTGATGGCGAGCCTCACAGCCTCGACGAACTCATCCTTGGTGAGGTAGCCGTCCATCTGGAGGAGCGTTATGTCGTTCTTGAGGGGCATTATCGCGACCGGAACGTCCGCTTCGCCGTAGTTGTCCTCATCCTTGTTGAGGTCGAGGACTATCTCGCCTTCTATCTTGCCCGCGGCACAGGCGGCGACGAGGTCCCTCATGGGCACACCCGCGTCGGCGAGGGCGAGTGAGGCCGCGGTTATTCCGGCGACCCTCGTTCCCGCGTCCGCCTGGAGGACTTCGATGAATATGTCTATGGCCGTTCTTGGGAACATCTCAAGTATGAGCGCCGGCTCAAGCGCGCCCCTTATGACCTTGCTTATCTCGACGCTCCTCCTGTCCGGACCGGGCTTCTTGCGCTCCTCCACGCTGAAGGGTGCCATGTTGTACCTCACGCGGAGTATGGCCCTGTCCGGCCTCTGGAGGTGCTTGGGGTGAATCTCCCTCGGGCCGTAAACCGCCGCCAGAACCTTGTTCTTGCCCCACTCAACGTAGGCAGAACCGTCGGCGTTCTTCAGCACACCGACTTCCATCGTTATAGGTCTGAGTTCGTACTTCTTTCTACCGTCTATTCTCTTCCCGTTCTCATCTATGAGCTTTAAATCCTCTGGCTTGCCCATCATTCTCCTTCACCCTCTCCAGCATTTGGCTCTTCAATCTGGGGTATCTCATCAACGACTCCCCGCTCCTTGAGCTCCTGGAGCCTGGTAATGAGAAGCTCCTTGACCCTGTCGGTCAGTCCCTGAGTGTGGCTCTCCCTGTTCACTTTGAGTATCGCCTCGATGGCGAGCCTCTCCATTTCCTCCTTCCTGCCGCTGACCCAGACCCAGCCGTTCTGGCCGACTATTATCCTCGTCCCGGTCAGCTTCTTGATGAGGTTTATCATCGAACCGCCCTTACCGATGAGCCTCGGCACCTTGGAGGGAGTTATCTTCACTATCTGCCCTCCCCTGAGGGGGCCGCCCTTGAACGGCATGCCCCTCGTGGTCAGGTCTATCTGGTTTATCTCGTTGTACGCCTTTATCCTGGCGTAGATTATATCCCCGATGTCGAATATCTTTCTCAGGTCGGTCTTCAGGAGGTCTATGCGCTCCTCTGTGGCGTCCTGAACGCGCAGGTTGGCCTCGTAGGGTGCCCCTATGTCAACGCTCCAGTTGGAGAACCTGACGTCGGTTATCTTGCCGAGAACGTTGTCGCCCACCTCTGGGATGTAGGGTCCCTCAAGGGGTATCACCCTTATTGCGTCTCCCCTGATCTCAACCAGTCCAACGACCGTCGAGTATATCCTGTTGCCCTCCCTGAACGTTCCTCTTCCGCTCTTAAACGGCCCCTGGGCAAGGAGAGTCCCAGGAACCACCAGTTCCCTACTCTTTACAAAAATCCGCCTCATAGTCCCTTCCTCTCTATCAGTTTAGTTACCGCATTGCCCTTCGTGAGGGCGTTAAGCTTCTCATAAAACTCGTCCTCAATTCCCCCAGGAATCTCGATGAGGAACAGCCACGAGCCGTCGCCCGCCCACTCCTCACGCTTTATCTTTCCGAACTTCCGTACCTCCCCGTAGGCCCTGCCGACGTAGTCACCGGGTATCTTGACGGCTATGACCTTCAGCTCCATCTTTATCGGGAGGAGAGGCCTTATCGCCTTGATGACTCCGGGAACCTGTGCCTCAGCGTCCTTAAAGAGGTCAATGTGGACTCCGGCTTCCTCCATAGCCCGGAGGATTCTATCAACCGGATGCGGATAGCCGGTCCTCGGGTCGACGGCGTGCCTGTGAATCACCGTTGCTATGTAGCGCCTCTTGTCCTCAAGCATCTGCCTCCTCTGCTCCGCCGTCAGCTGAACCTCTCCTTTGCGGAGGATTGTCTTAGCCACCTCGTAGGGGTCGCTCGTCCCGAATATCTTCTCCATCTCGTGCTCGCTGGCCTTGTCGCCCTTGTGCGCATCTTTGAAAACGTAAGGAGTGGCGAGGATTTCCTCGATGGGAACGTCCTTGCCCTCCTTGAAATCCCTCGCGAGATAGGGGTCAACGAGTATCTCAAAGGTCTCGCCGTGAGTCTTGAGACGGGCGATGACGGCTTTATCAACACTTATGGGCATCGCCCGTCACCTCAGTAGTTGCTGTCCAGCTCGGAGTAGTCCTCTTCCTTCTCCTCAACTTCCTCTTCCGTGACCTCTTCGAGGATTTCATCGAGGTACTTGGCGACCTCTTCCTTTCCGAGCTTCTTCCAGCGCTTGTCCTCCATCGTTATGTAGGCAACCTCTATGCTGTCCGGACTCGGCTCCTCAAGGGTCTTCGCGAGGGCCATTATGGCGAGCTTCACCGCTCCGTCCATGGTTATGTCGTCGGTGTAGTGCTCCTCGAATATGGCCATCGCCGTGTTCCTGCCGCTGCCTATTGCCACGGCCTTCCACTCGAAGTAGGCCCCGCTCGGGTCGGTCTCGTAGAGTTCCGGCTTATCGTTGACGCCGGCCATGAGGAGGGCGGCGCCGAAGGGCCTCACACCGCCGTACTGGGTGTGGGCCTGCTTGAGGTCGCATATCTTCTTCACCAGAACGGTGAGAGGAACAGGTTCGCCGTAGGTGAGCCTGTAAACCTGGGCCTCAAGTCTGGCCCTGTCAACGAGAACCCTCGCGTCGGCGATTATGCCGCTCGGAGCGGCGGCTATGTGGTCGTCGATCTGGAAAATCTTCTCGTAGCTGCTCGGCTCAATAAGCTTGCTGGTTATCCTCTTCTCAACGGCGAGAACGACGCCTTCCTTCCACTTGACGCCGACGGCGGTTGCTCCCCTTTTAACGGCCTCCCGTGCGTAGTTTACCTGGAAGAGCCTCCCATCAGGGCTGAAAACAGTAATGGCCCTGTCGTAACCTGCCTGTGGTGGTACAAACGCCATTTTACATCACCTCTAACGTATTATCGTCATATCTCCTACTCTCTGGCCATAATTCTCGGACGGCCTAATTAAGCTTTTCTATTCACCCCGCAGGGCGAGCATTGCCATCTTTCTGGCTATTCTTCTGGCGAACTCCAGGGGAATGAACGCGATTACGAACAGTATGGCGGCCAGAATCAGCGACGGCTCCCGACCGAAGGGCTGAACTATCATCATGCCGAACGCAACTATGAGAAGCCCCATGCCAGCCGCCAGAAACCTCCGGTACGTTTTGTTCATCACATCCAAGGTCTCCCCCATCCTCTCCACCGAGGCATTTTTATTTGAAACCGGTTTTAAGTCTTTGGTGCTGCCGATGGAGTGTCCGTTCTGCAACGCGAGGCGGGAGGCAATCCTCCACGAGGACGACCTCATCAGGATACTCGTTGATTCCTATCCCGCGAACAGAGGACACCTGCTTGTGGTTCCCCGGAGGCACGTCGAGAGCCCGGATGAGCTGAGCCGGGAAGAAAAGGCCGCCCTGGTCCGGAGCGTGGAGCTCGCCATGGAAAAGCTGAGGGAAACCCTGAATCCTGACGGCTTCAACGTTGGGATGAACCTGGGGAAGGCCGCAGGCCAGACGGTTCCCCATCTGCACGTCCACGTCATCCCGCGCTGGGAGGGGGACTGCGCCCATCCAAGGGGCGGCGTCAGAAAGGCAGTGCTGGATTTGGAGGACGAGAACCTGAACCTGAAGGAGCGCTGGGTAAAGAACAGGATGCGCAAGGAAGAAATCGAAATGCTGAGGAAGGCGTTCAGCCCCTGAGCGGGTACTTCCTCCCGTTTTTCTCCAGCTTCCTCTCAACCGCCCCATCGAGGTCTATACCAAGCTCGTGGGCGAGGAGCGTGAGATAAATCACGACATCGGCTATCTCGTCGGCTATGGCCTCCTTTTTGGCCGGGTCTTTCACGGCCTCAAGTATCTCGCCATCGCTCTCCCACTGGAAGTGCTCAAGCAGTTCTCCCAGCTCGACAGCCGCCGATACCGCTAGGTTCTTCGGCGTGTGGTATTTCTTCCAGCCTCTCGCATCGCGGAAGGCCACGAGCTTCTCCTCAAGCTCCCGGAAGTCCATGGTACCACCTCAGTAGGCGTGCGCATCGGCTTTCCTGAGAAGCTCAAGGAGCCGCAAAAACTCATCGAGCTCCTCCTTTGAGAAATGTTCCTCCACGTCGTCCTCATGATCGAGTTTGGCGAGCATCTCACGCGCCTTTATCAGGTCATCTAAGTCCTCCTGAAGCTCCAGGACCCGCTGGGCAAACTCGTAGCTTGTGTGCGGGCTCTCAAAGACCCTGTTCTGGTTCGCGATTATCGCTATCTTCAGGCTGGCTATGGTCTCATCGACCAGCCCGAGGAGTTCTCCCACCTTCATCTTCACCACGTATTTATCTACCCACGGGGGTATTTAAGCATCCCGAAAGGCTTTTACGTTGAACGGGATAAAACCCGCACGGTGGTCCCGGTGGACTTCGACCTCTTCATGGAGAGGTATGGCTATAAGGTACTTTTTGGGATATTCGGGGTCGTCCTTCTAACGATACTCGGGGTTCTGGTGTTCTCTGCGTATTCAATTCTCAGACGCTACGGACTCTTCGCAGGTGGACTGTTCCTGCTCCTTCTGGTCGTCTACGCCCTCACCGTAAAGAGGCGCGTCATGGACGCTCAGGCTCAGGCCCACGCGAAGTACTTCTACGATGACAGGCCGAAGAGGTGAGGAAATTGGACGTGGGGATCTTTATGGAGAGGTACGGATACAAAATCCTCACCGTGCTCTTTGCCTCCATCGTGATTGGGGTGATCAGCGTCCCGTTTCTCATCATGTTCTGGGGCTTCTCGGGTTACGCACCAGTGGCCGGTGCCATCACGGTGGTCGCGTTCATCATAGGAATCCTCTTCATCATGGTTCCAGGGGACTGGCGCTCTGAGACCATGACGAGGACCTTCTTCCGGACGCACAACGAGGTTCACTACGGCAAGAATGAGAGAAAACGCCCGTGATTTTCCGAAAATTTTTCAATTTTCCTCGGGGGTTTTCTGAAGGTAGAGTTTTAACCCTTCGATACAAGTTTGAGCGGTGGTGATATGGAAGCGGTTAAGGCTTACCCTTCTGACTCTGTCGAGCCCAAGGCCCAAAAGAGGGAAAGAAAACTTCTCATGGGAAACGAAGCGATAGCCTACGGTGCCCTGGAGAGCGGCGTCGCCTTCGCCACGGGCTACCCCGGAACGCCCTCAACCGAGGTCATAGAAACGATAGCCCACCTGAAGCCGGAGGTATTCGCCGAGTGGGCCCCCAACGAGAAGGTTGCCCTTGAGGAAGCGGCCGGAGTTGCCTACACGGGACTGAGAACCCTCGTCACGATGAAGTGCGTCGGTCTCAACGTCGCCGCCGACCCTCTGATGAGCCTCGCCTACTCCGGCGTGGAGGGGGGCACGGTCATCCTCGTGGCGGATGACCCCGGGCCGCACACTTCCCAGACCGAGCAGGACGACAGATACTATGGAAAAATCTCCCTTCTGCCCGTCCTTGAGCCTGCCGACCCCCAGGAGGCCCACGACCTAATCATCTACGCCTACGAGCTGAGCGAGCGCTATAAAGTTCCCGTCATCTTCAGGACCACCACGAGGGTAAACCACACGACTGCCGATGTGGAAGTTGGCGAGTTCGTCGAGCTGGAGCGCGAGCCGAAGTTCAAGAAAGACATTGAGAGGTACGTTAGAGCGAGCATGGAGGGCAACAGGAAGAGGCACGAGTGGCTGAACGAGACCCTGGCGAAGATAGAGGAGGAGTTCAACGCGATGCCCTTCAACTGGGTCGAGGGAAGCGGTAGAATAGGCATCATCGTCGAGGGCGCACCCTACAACTACGTGAGGGAGGCTCTCCCGAAGATAAAGGGAGATTTCAAGGTTCTCAAGCTCTCAACGCCGCACCCGCTCCCGAGAAAGCTCGTGGTCGAGTTCCTCAAGGGTGTGGACTTCGCGATAGTGGTCGAGGACGGCGCGCCCTTCCTGGAGGAGGAAGTCAAGATAGCCGCCTACGAGGCCGGTCTCAACGTTCCAATTTACGGCAAGAGAACGGGCCACTTCCCCCTCGAAGGCGAGCTGACGCCGAGTCTTGTCAGAAACGCCCTGCTCAGGCTCATCGGCGAGGAGGGGGAGACCTACGAGAAGCCGGAGGAAGTCAAATACGCCGAAAGCCTCGCCCCGAAGAGACCTCCTGGAATGTGCCCCGGCTGTCCGCACAGGGGCTCCTACAGGGCCGCACTGGATGCACTCCGCGACCTCAAGCTCGGAAGGTACTCAGTACCAATACACGGCGACATAGGCTGCTACGCCCTCTCGCTCCTCCCGCCGCTTGAGGCGATATGGACCGAGTATGTGATGGGCGCGAGCATCAGTTTAGCGAACGGCCAGAGCGTGGCTCTTAACAAGAAGGTGATAGCCACCATCGGCGATTCGACGTTCTTCCACAACGGAATCCAGCCGCTGGTCGACGCGGTCTACAAGAACCTGAACGTTCTCGTCATGATACTTGACAACAGGACGACGGCGATGACCGGCCACCAGCCCCACCCGGGAACCGGAGGCAGCGAGACCGGCAGGAAGTTCAACGAGATCGATATCGAGGCTCTAGTCAAGGCTCTGGGCGTCAAGTACGTCAAGACAGTTGACCCCTACGACCTCAAGGCCACGAGGGAGGCCATCAAGGAGGCGATGGGGGTTGAAGGGCCGGCCGTGATAATAGCGAAGCAGGAGTGCGTTATACCTGTCATAAGGCGCGGCGAGATAGGGGAGATACCGGTTGTCGTCGAGGAGAAGTGCACCGGCTGCAAGGCCTGCATACTCCTGACCGGCTGTCCAGCCCTGGTTTACGACCCGGAGACGAACAAGGTGAAGATAGACAACCTGCTCTGCACCGGCTGCGGTGTCTGCAACCAGCTCTGCCCGTTCGACGCGATAAAGTTCCCGAGCGAGCTGGGTAGGGATTAATGTCGGGGCATCCGAAGGTGCTTACAATGGCAAAAAGGGGGCAACCTCTTTGTTTTTCTTATCGTTTTCATCGTGCTCCTTGAATATACCTTGCCAACCCCATATGTTGCTGCATCAAAGGATTGCGGCCCCCCGGACGTCCTGTTCATAAAGTCCGCCGCGGTAGTTGGAAAGGACGATGCCTTCGTCATCGTGGGCGCTGCCGATTACATACCCCCTCTATCGATGAATCTGACTTTAACCGGGGAGTTCGTACTCAGCTATTACATGAACGCCACCGAGATGCTGGAGGATTACACCTCCAGAGGACTGGAAAAACTGAAAAGTCCCTACTCCTACGACCCGGACTATGGAGCGTACGAGGGCCTGTTTGCAAACACGTATCTGTTTTACATCAACGCGAGTGGCGTTTACCTCGTGTATCCGCGCCGGTTTTCGTATCCCTTTTCGTATCCATTCATCCAGTACTCCGAGGGGGATAGAATCCTCTATGAGGACGAGGATCTGGGGTATCTGGGGCTACCAGCTCCTCTTCCGAGCATGCAACGGGATGAAGGCACGGCATATCCCTACCAGTACAGCTTTTATATCCTGAATGAGTCGTGCATAAAGCCGGCCCAGATGCTCGCCCTTCACCCCCTAAACCCATACACGGGGGAGCCCGTGGAATCCGCCATGTTAAATGGAAGCGTTTATAACTTTAACACAGGATTTGCATGGGTGAGCGTCAGCGTTCAGAATCCGCCCTGGGTGGCGTTCTCGTGGAACGTTTCAGAAGCAATTATCCGCCGGGGACTTGGATATTCGCCAGAGGAAGTTGAATTTGTCACGTCACCTCTTGAATACTGCTATCCCGACCTCGAAAAGGGCGTGAGCTTCTGCCGCCCCCTTACCCCCAACCTGACCCTGGCATATCTGGGAAACCTGCAGGTCTGGGCGATTCCAGAAAAGAGCGGAAACACATGCAGTTTTCACTACTACGTGACCACTGTTCGGAAGGAAAACGGCACTTATGCTGCCCAATTCCTGTACAACACCACAGATACCCGTGATATACCTCCGTACAGTATTCTGCTTCTCAACATGACCGGCTGGACACGCCACGAACCGGAACTCCTCTACACCGGCAATGTCGGGGATTACCGAGTCATTAAGCTCCTCAGATACACATCCAGCCCCGAGGCATGGAACAAACTGAACGTTAAACTTGCGGAGAACTTCACGGTATTCTCACCCGTTGAATGTGGAAAATCGGCCATCAACGCCACACGGGCGGGCAACACAACATGCCTCTCCCAGAACCCCGGGAAGAAGAACTCTCAAACGGTCCCTGCGGTGATGTACGCTTCCATCGGACTCCTGGCAGGGTTTATCGGAGCGACAATTTGGAGGAGAAGGTGACGGTTTATTCCCTCAGCGCTTTCGCTCATTGGTGTTTCAAAGAGGTAGCGGTACATAACGTTTGCATATAAATCACCGAACTCAGCCTCCAGCTCGTATGCCCTAAGCTCATCAAACTCGGCATTTCCCAAAATTCCCCTGAGTTTCCTAAAGTCCCCCTTTGGTCTTTTCCTCTCTCTTATGAGCTCCCTACGAAGCAATTCAAGCTCTAAGAGCCTCTTCAGCTCGTCAGGATCTCAGATTAACTCCTTTTCTCACTCCTTCCAAACTTCAAGCACCATGAAGCGCCTCACGAGCGGGTTCGGGTAGAGCTCCCAGCCGATTCCCCCGGTTTCCGCCTCGATTTCCCCGAAGAGACCGCCCTCGCGCGGGTCAAGGCTCTCGCCGTATATTTTTCCTTCCCTTATCTCAACCTTCATGTAGCGCGGAAGGCCGACGATGGCTTTCCCCTCCTTCCTCGCGTAGTCTATGGCCCACTTGGCGGTGTAGAGGCCGGCGTAGATTTCTGCTATCCTCACGGGAACGCTCGACTTCCCTATGGCGACCATTTCTATCCCCGTCTCCTCCCAGAATTTCGTTGCCAGCGGCCGAAGGTCTTTAGCTAAGTCCTTCCAGACCTCCTTTCCGCGGTCGGTTATCGTCAGCGCGTCGATCGTCGGCTCGTCGAGCTTCCGCACCTCTATTCCGCCGATTGTGGAGTCGAGGTGAATTACGTCGGGCTTAACGTCCCTCGCGAGTTCAACGGCCAGGAAAGCCTCGTCCCTTATCGCCTGCCTCCCGCTCATGTCGTAGTCGAGGGGGTTGGCGTACCTGACCCTATCGAGCGTTGCAGTCTTGTAGGGCTTCTCCACGAGGACGGCCGCAGTGGATATCAGGCCAAGGGGTTCATAGGTCTCCGTGAGCAGGGCACCACCCGTGTCAGCGGCGACTATTCTCATCGCAACCACCGTTAAGGACCAATTACCAATATACGAAGGGAGTCAAATATACATTGGTGATAGCGTTGGATGGGTCAGGCGATATTGTTTATGAAGCTTTGGGTTCTTACATAGACGGCCTCTGTGGTTCGGCCTTTCTGGGAGCCGCCAGGGGAAAGGTCGTCCTGTACAAGATGGGGACGTACCCCCTAACGCCCACGGATTCCCTTCCGTTTCTCTCCATCTTCTACTCCCACGGCATGCTGGAGATAACCGGGATATGGAACCGGAAAGGAAGGAGCGGGGCGTTTCTCATCAAGATGGTTCCATCCGGGATAGAGGTAAGGGACAAAGGCATCATCTACATAACGTTCCACCCCTCGGACGGCGGTATAGTGCTGGTCACCCTCTACGGAAACGAGGGTCTGGCAAGGACGCTGGAGAGTGCGGTTCTGGACTGCAGAACGGAAAGAAGGGAAGACGAGAAGATTCTGTCTTCCATGCTGCACATGAAGACCATCATCCCGCCCCAGTGGGAAACGCTGAATCCCTGAGCCTTTCCACATCTTTTCTCATTGCCTTTATGGTCCCCTCATCAAAGCCCGTCATCCTGGAATAGCGGACTATGACCTCGTGGATTTCAGGATGTCGGCCCATAAGGATTCCCATCATCTCGTTCACGGACATGAGAATCCCTGTGTCCTGGTAAACCAGATAGGCACCAATGGTGTGCAGAGCGTCCATATAGGCGTTGTATGCCATCTCGAAGCGTTTTTCTTCCAGGTAATGCTCGGCACGGCTTATATAGGCTAGAGCTTTTTCCCTCAGAGCCGTTTTCATCCCCAACACCACGTATGGTTTATAAAGGGAGACCTAATAAACCCCACGAGGAACATGAAGGCGGCGAGACTTGCCTGGGTTGCAACGGTGCTCATCATAGCCTACATAACGTGGAAGGCCATCAGTCCACTGATAACGCCGATATTCTTCGGCCTGATTCTGGCCTATGCGGCCCATCCAATACACAGGAGGCTCGCCCCCAGGCTCGGCGAAACCCGCTCCGCCCTGCTGCTCACGGTGGGAATGCTGGGGCTCGGCGGCGTGGTGACCTTCGAGCTTCTGATGATATCCGTTCAGGTCGCGGCATCGTTCTACCGGAGCGTCGTTGATTTCTTCAGGTGGCTCATGAACCAGCCGCTACCTCCGGAGGTTCACGATTTTCTCCAGAACTTCTTCAATCAGCTCATCCCAAGGCTGTCGGACTACATATCGAAGCAGGCATTCTCCCTCCCTATGTACCTCCTCCAGCTCGTCGTTTTCCTCTTCACCTTCTACTACGCACTCTCCAACGCGCATGAAATAGCAGAGGAGATACGGCTGGCGATTCCGGATAAGAACCGCCGTCTGGGCGAGGAGATATTGGAAAGTCTCAACAAAACCCTTGGGGCACTGGTGAGGGCCTGGCTGGTTTTGAACGTTGTAAAGGGCGTTCTGATGACGTTTGGCTTCCTCCTGTTTGGGGTCTCCGACCTCTACACCGCGATAGTGGCCGGTTTCCTGACGTTCCTCTTCTCCTTCGTCCCCCTCTTCGAGGGCTGGATGATATGGCTCATTGCGGCTGCGTACTTCGCCAAGGAGGCCATGTACCTCCATGCGATTGGGATAGCACTCTACGGCTTTCTCCTGGTCTCCCCGATGCCCGATTACACGATAAGGCCGATGATGGTGGCAAAGGACACGAACCTCGACGAGACCCTCGTCTTCATAGGGATGATAGGCGGAACGTGGGCCATGGGGGTGAAGGGCCTCATAATAGGCCCGATAGTGCTCAACCTTCTCCTGGTTCTCCTGAAAGAATGGAAGAGGGTCATATCTGGTAGAGAACCTTCACGCCGGCCCTCTCCATCTCCCTCAAAGCCCACTCCTCATCCTGGGGTTTGATTCCCTTCACCGCGTCGCGGAGGAGGTAGGTCTCGAAGCCGTTCTTAATCGCATCGAGGGCGGTCGCCTTAACGCAGTACTCTGTGGCGACGCCGCAGACGTAAACCCTCCTCACCCCGTTTCTCTTCAGTATCTCCGCCAGGTTCGTTCCCTCGAATCCCGAATAGGCCTCCTTATCGGGCTCCGTGGCCTTTGAGATTATCACCGCATCGGCGGGGAGTTCAACGACGAACTCCGCCCCTGGAGTGTTCTGAACGCAGTGCCTTGGCCACGGGCCGCCCTGCTCCCTAAAGCTGATGTGGTTCTCGGGATGCCAGTCGCGGGTGGCAACTATCAAAGCCCCCCTCTTCCTGAACTCCTCGATGTAGCGGTTGCACCTTGGAATTACTTTGTCCCCATCGGGAACCGGCAGGGCTCCCCCGGGCATGAAATCCCTCTGCATATCAACGACGATGAGCGCCTCCTCGGGCATGGTACCACCATAGAATAGTTCTCGTTTCTGGTTTAAACTTTGCCCGCTGCGTTTAATAGGGACCCCGCACTAAAAAGAACATGGCGGAAATCGTTGTGAAACTCCCTCCCGGCGTTGATGAGAGGCTCCTCAGAAGAAGCTCCGGAAGTTAATCGAGATGGAGCCCCTCATGAACGAGCTTTACGGCGTTCTGAAGGATGAGAAATCCTGGGACGAGCTTGAAGGAGGCGCCTATTCTAAGGCCGCCTGAGGTTAAACATCAATCCTGTCCCTGAACTGCGACATGTCGACGCCCCTGTCCATGCCGAAGAGATACGCCAGAACATTCTCGTCCAAGTCGCCGTAGCGTTCCCTCATGGACTTGATGCCCTCGATGACCTCCCCCCGCTCCCAGCCGAGGGAGTTCGCTATATACGTCACCATCTCGTTGAAGAGGTCCTCCTCGGCCTCCTCCTCAGACAACAGGGCTTCGTTGACGACCAGGAGACCGTCTTTTTCCTCAAGGAGGCCCGCCTCCAGTGACCTTTCTATGAGCTCCTTCGCGGCCTTCACGTCCATCAGGCGGAGGCTGAAGGCGAGTATCCCAACGAGCTCGCTCCGAGTGAACTCCGGAGAGCCCTTATACTCGACGGCGTGTTTTATTGGGTGCACGCAACCACCTAACTTTTTTAGGGCTAGGAATAAATAAACCTTTGGTGGGAACCATGGAGCAGAGGACGCACACCCTCACCTCAGAGAGGCTCGTCGGAAGGCCGGCGAGGATAGAGAAAGGCTACGCGGAAGTCATCCTGGAAACGACGGAAGAGATGACGGTTGACGAGTACGGCCTCGTTCACGGCGGCTTCACCTTCGGCCTGGCCGACTACGCGGCCATGCTCGCCGTGAACGAGCCCACTGTTGTCCTCGGAAAGGCGGAGGTCAAGTTCCTGAAGCCAGTCAAGACAGGAGAAAGACTTCTAGCGAGGGCCAGGATGGAGGAAGACCTCGAAAGGAAGAAGATAGTAAAGGCCGAGGTTTTCAACGAGAGGGGCGAGAAAGTCTTCGAGGGAACCTTCCACTGCTACGTCCTTGAGAAGCACGTGCTTGAGTAGTCATCAAGTTTGCGGAGGTAGTACTCCACGACCTCCCTCTGGATTACAGGGATAAAGGGTATCTTCACCAGAATGCCCCTGATGCCACCGTCCTCGTAGACGAGGAGCGACTCCCGGGAATCCCTGACGAACAGTCCCCTCACGACATAGCGCTCCCCAGTGGAGAAGAGGGCTCTCGCAACCGCCTCCATGAAGTCCTTCGGCTCACCCTCAAGAACCTTTGCGAGGGGGAGGTAGTACACGTCCCCCAGCTCCTCAAGCCGGCTCTCGCGGAACGTGGCCTTAGTTATAAGAAGGATTTTCGGCGTTATTCCATTCTCCCTCGCCCTCTCAAAGGCCCTCCTGAACTTCAAGACGAAAGTTGGTTCCAAGAAGGCCGTCACGAATTCCTCGCCGGCATCCCCTGCGAGCTCCTCGGCGCGGCTCCTCACACTCCACTCCCCCTGGAGGTACCACACCGGGAGCCACTCCTCCCGCCTCTCCCTCTGATAGCTCTTGAGCATTATTATTGCCTCCTCGGCCGAGCGGATGTACTCATCCCTAAGTGACGCTATCACATTCTCGGGTTCGACGGCTCTGAAGTACGCGGGACTGCCCTCACTGACCTCAACGAAGCCCCGCTCGTGAAGTCTCTTCAGGACGTCGTAGACCCTGGGCCTTGGAACGCCGCTTTCCCTGGCTATCTCGCTCGCCCTCGCCGGCCCTGTGATGACGAGGGCCGCGTAAACCTTCGCCTCGTACTCTCTGAGACCAAGCATCATGAGTTTCTCAACGAGTTCCTCAGTCATGGGATCACCTTTTAAAACTCTGTAACTCTATTAGTTACAACAATCTTATAACCCTTTTCCCAGAGAGTGTACCGGTGGTGTCGATGTCAGCCCTTGTTGTCAGGGGGCTTAGAAAGAGCTACGGGAACTTTGAGGCTCTCAGAGGACTTTCCTTTGACGTGAAGAAGGGGGAGATATTCGGCCTCATCGGACCAAACGGTGCCGGCAAGACGACCACGATAAAGACCATTGTCGGCCTCCTAAAGCCGGATTCGGGTGAAATCAGATTACTCGGTAAGAAAATGCCAGACAAGGAAGTCTTGAGAAAGGTAGGTTACATGCCTCAGGATCTGGCGCTCTACATGAACCTAACCGTCGAGGAGAACTTGGAGTTCTACTCACGGCTCTACGGCCTCTCACGGAATGAGTTCAAGGAAAGAAAGGACGAGATACTGAGGTTCGTCGGGCTCGAAAAGTTCAGGGATAGGCTCGTTGTGGAGCTCAGCGGGGGAATGCAGCGGAGGGCCTCGCTCGCGTGCGCCCTATTACACAAACCCGAGTTTCTCATACTCGACGAGCCGACGGTCGGGGTTGACCCGCACCTGAGGGCGAGCTTCTGGAGGTACTTCCGCGAGCTGGCTGAAAGAGGAGCCTCACTTCTTATCACAACCCACTACATGGACGAGGCGGTGAACTGCGACCGCGTGGCGATTGTAATGGATGGAAGGGTTCTTGCCACGGCAAGCCCGCAGGAGATTATGAAAAAGACGAACTCAGCCACGCTTGAGGAGGCCGTCCTTAAGCTCACTGGCTACGGGGGTGCTTGAATGAACTGGGAAAGGGTCCTGGCCATATCGAGGAGGAGCCTGCTGGAGCTGAGGCACGACAGGAGGCTCCTGAGCTACGCCATGGTCACACCGGTGGTTCTCATGGTGCTCTTCGGCCTCGCCTTCGGGGGGCACGTCCACGACGTTAAGGTGGTGGTTGTCAACGAAGACGGGAGCTTCGGCTCGGAGGTCGTGAGCAATCTCAACGGAAGCACATTCTCGGTCTCTCACGCGGAGAGCCTCGAAAAGGCGTTGAGAAAGCTGAAGGACGGGGAGTGCTGGGCAGTCATATACTTCCCTAGAAACCTGAGCGAAGGGATTGGAGTCTATCTCGACAGGAGCAATATAAACATAGCCGACGCAGTGGTTTCGGGCATTAACCATGCCCTCCTGAAAACCTTTGAGGAGAACGGTCTCAAATTCCCGGTTCGCGTCAGCTACACGGCCGTCTACGGCAGGGGCGCAAAGTTCATGGACACGTTCCTCCCGGGCGTCGTATCGCTCGCGGTGTTCCTAATCTCGACCGTGCTCTCAATCCTCTCGTTCATAGGCGAGAGGAACCTTGGAACGCTTGACAGGGCCCTGGCGAGTCCCCTGAGGGAGGAAGAGGTTGTCCTCGGCTATTCAATAGCCTCCGGCGTCATAGGAACCCTCCAGGCGGCGATAATGCTCGCCATAGCGGTCTTCGGCTTCAGTGTGAGCGTTGAGGGCAGCCTCATCCTAGCCTTCCTCCTCGTCTCGCTCCTTGCGATTGTCGGGGTCAACCTCGGGATACTCCTCTCGAACCTCGCCCGGAGCGAGGCCCAAGCAGTCCAGTTCGTTCCCATGATAGTCGTCCCGACTTTCCTACTCTCAGGCATCTTTTGGCCGGTGGAAGCGATTCCCAGCTACCTCAGACCGTTCTCATACCTCCTTCCCCCGACGTACGCGGTGGACTCCCTGAGGTCCGTCATGATTCGCGGCTGGGGCCTGACGAGAATATGGAGTGATGTGGCGGTTCTGGTAGGCTTCGGCATCCTCTTCCTGGGACTGGCGGTGATCAACATGAAGCGCCGCCGCTGAGCCAAAATTTTTTAAACCTAAATATCGCATCTCGATATCGGTGTTCGATATGAAGTACCGGGATTTCTTAGCTCTGCACATACTCCATCACGCGAGTGAGGAACCGGTTACAGGCTCGTTTCTGATGAAAGAACTTGAGAGACACGGCTACCGCATCAGTCCGGGAACGATGTACCCCCTCCTGCACTCCCTCGAAAGGGAAGGCCTCCTAAAGAGCCACTGGGAAGTAAAAGACGGCAGGAGAGTTAGGACCTACGAGATAACGGAAATCGGCAGGAGGACCCTCGACGAGGGCAAGGAAAGGCTGAGGGAGCTCTGCCTCGAACTGCTGGGGGAATGAGGAATGGAGGAAAGGGAGAAGAAAATATTCGGAATAAGCTGGAACGTCTTTTTACTTGGAATCGTCAGCTTCCTCAACGACATGAGCAGCGAGATGATAATGCCCGTTATGCCGAGCTATCTGATGGAGGTTCTCGACGCCGGAAAGCTGCTCAGCGGTTCCGTTATGGGCGCGATAGAAAGCATGAGTTCGCTGTTCAAGGTTGCCTTTGGCTACGTGAGCGACCGCTTTAGAAAGAGGAAGGTCTTCGTCTTCGCGGGCTACGCCCTCTCAACCTTCGCCAAAGGTGCCCTGGGGTTCACCCGCTACTGGTGGGACTTCCTCCTTCTGCGCGCGGTGGACAGGATAGGCAAGGGGGTAAGAACCGCCCCCAGGGATGCGCTTATAGCGGAATCGAGCGAGAAGGGGAAGACCGGAAAGTCCTTCGGCTTCCACAGGATGATGGACACCCTCGGAGCCGTCGCCGGCCCGCTCGTTGCCATAGCCCTCATCGAGCTCCTGAAGAGCCTTCCGGCGGAAACGGCCTACCGCTACATCTTCCTGCTCTCCGCGGTTCCAGGGGCGGTATCCCTGTTCGTTATAATCCTCTTCGTGAAGGACCGGGGCGGTGAGGTCAAGAGGAAGATAAAGGGCATATCCACTCTGAAGAACAGGAACCTGCAGCTCTTCCTCGCGGTGGTGGCGATAGGTGCCCTCGGAAGGTACAGCTACGCCTTCACGATGTGGAAGGCGCAGGAGCTCGGCTACTCCATCGTCCAGAGCATAGCCTTCTACGCCCTCTTCAACCTAATCTACGCCCTCTCGGCCTATCCCCTCGGGGTTTACTCCGACACCTTCGGCAAGAAGAGGATGATAACCCTCGGCTTCGGAGTTGCGGCTTTGGCGGCTCTGGCCTTTGCCTACGCGAGGGACCTTTACACGCTCATAGCGGCCTTCGTTCTCTACGGAATATACATCGCCATCGAGGACACGATACCCCGGGCGTACATGGCTGACCTGGCGAGGGAATACGAGAAGGGTACGATAATAGGGGCCTACCACACGGTCTTCGGCATCTTCGTCCTTCCGGCGTCGGTAATAGCCGGCTGGCTCTGGGGGAGCTACTCCCTGGCCTACGCCTTCACCTTCGCCGCGGCCATGAACCTCGTTGCCATGGTTCTAATGACCCTTGTGAGGGAGCAGTGACCCTCTTCCTCGCTTTTCTTTCCAAACCCCGAAGAGTCAGAGAAGGTCAACAAAAGGAATAAAATCAAGCGCCGAGCTTCTCAAGCTCATCCTTTCCAACGAGCAGGGGCCGCTCGGCCTCAATAACGTAGCCCAGCTCCCACCTGACCTCGCCCCTGTTCATCGCCTCTGCGTAGCGTTTGGCCTTCTCCTCCGCCTCCTCGAAGGAGGAAGCCTCGATGATCCTCCGGACGTACCATTTCATGTCGCCGAAGCGAAGCTTGAACTCCGCCATGTACATGGGCATCACCGTAGAAAGTTGGAGGGGAACTATAAAAACCTAAGGCTCAGCGGCCCGGTAGGTTCCTTCCTCCAATGTAGCCTCGAATATCCTACCGCCTTCCTTTGTTTTCAGTTCGACGATCACGGCCGAGGGCTCGCGCTCGACCTCTTCTTCAACCATCCTCTTGCTGAGAACCTGGATAAATGCATCCCCAAGGCGCTCGAACTCGAAAACGAGTGCATCGCCTTCCCAGCGGTGGCCACGGTAAGAAACGCCGCCCATTTTAAAAGTAACCTCAAGAACTATTCTCATCAACATTCCTCCAAACATTGCTCATCAGTACATCAGTCTGCGATGTTAAAAAGGTTTGGCATTGAAAGAAAAGGAAGGCGCTTTCAGCCCGTCTTCTTCAGCTTGACGACCTGCTTGGCGAATTCCTCAAGGACCTCCTTCCTCATGCCCTCAAAGAACTTTATCGAGCCGGCGTAGCTGTGGCCGCCGCCCTCTATGCCCGCGCTCGGCAGGGCCTCTTGGAGCTTTGGAATTATCTCGTTCAGGTCGAAGCCATAGGCGGCCATTCCGTCGGCGGCCCTGACCACCGCGAAGTCCGGGCCGTAGGCTAGCGTTAGAATCGGCGCGTCTTCACCATATTTCTCCTTGAAGTGGTCGTGTATCAGGCCGGAGAGCTTGCCCGGGGACGGATAGCTGAACTTTGGAGCAAAGAGCTCGATGTCTATCGTGTTGAATCTTATCCCGTTCGGCAGGACGACGCTCTTGACGTGCGGCAGCGAGGCCTTCAAAGCCTTCTCCTGCTTCTCCTTGACCTCAGGATAGATAGCGTTGATGAGCTCACGGTGCCTCTGAAGGTTGCCGGTGAGGAGGAGAATCTCGTCGATGATGCCGTGCCCGTCCATGAACTTCCAGAAGTAGGCCTCGTGGTCTATGACCTCGGCTATCTTCTTGAGATCCTCCTCATCGAGGCCCTTCGCTTTCTTCGCTATCTCAAGGTACTGGTGGAACTCCGGCGCCTTGCTCCTGTCGCCGGTTCCGGCTATCGCCGGGAGGTGCTTTATCCTGTCCTCCACTTCGGGGTTGATGAAGCGCGCCACTTCCGTTGCCAGCATTCCAGCGGTAAGCTCATAATAGCCGCGCTTTATGTGGTGCGGGTTGACGTGCACATCGACGTAGTCGTCCACCTTCGCCCTGTCCTCGCTCACCCACTCGCGCGGGTCGTGGTGGTCTATGACGACTATCGGGACGCCGAAGGCCCTTATGCGCTTGTAGGCAGGAATGTCCTCACTCGTTCCGCCGTTGTCGACAATAACCAAAAGCGGCAGTGGGTCTCCGAACTTCTCATGATCCTCGACCATAAATATGATGTCCTTGAGCACGTCCTCCAGCTCGTAGAAGGGTGCCCTGCTCGGCCTGCGCTTGAAGAGCTTCCATCTGGCACCGGAGTCGGGTGAGACCTCCTCGATGAGCGGAACTATCGCGTACTCCAAAGCCAAGCCGGAGGTGTAGCCGTCGGCGTCGGCGTGGTGTCTCAGCAGTATCGGTCTGCCCTCGTAGATCGCCCTGCGTATCATGAATGCCGCCTTCATTATCTTCGGCTTGAGCTTTTCGAGAACCTCGCTTTCGATGAGGAAGCCGACGTCCCGGGGCTGGGCGCGCCTGTCGAGCTCCTCCTCTATGCGCCTCTTTACTTCAGCAGCCTCCGGCCCCCAGAGCCTCGCCATGTCGCTGGTCTCTATCTGAATCTCGCCGGAGTGGAAGGCCACCTTACCTATTATCTCCACGATATCGCCGACGTTTATGTTCGGGTAGGCCCTAACCCCGGGCGCCTCGAAGGCGGCCGCCCACGTTATGCCAGTTCCGTCGGTTATCGTAAAGACAGTCGGGCCGCCGGTCACCTGTATCTGGGTGACCTTGCCGCGCAGCCTGACCGTCTGGCCGGCCATGTCCTTGCTCAGGTCACGGATGAGCGTCACAGGAAGCTCCTTCCGCACAACCACTTCCTTGTAGTGCTTGAGCGCTGACTCTATGAGGTCTATCTCGCCCTTGTCGGGCCTCACATCGAGAACCTGAACCAGTATCTCGTCGCCGGGCTTGTACTCCCTGCCGCCGAGGAGGTCCTTCCGCCTTATCAGGCCCCTAACGTGTGGGTTGAGCCTGACAAATACACCGAAGCGCTCCACCCTGTCGATGGTTCCCTTGTAGACGTTCCCGACCTCTATGTCCTCAACGTCGCAGGTCTTGTCGAGAACGTAGACGACCTTGTACTTGCGCATGCAGTCCGGACAGACCCAGGTTGTTTCCATGCCCGGCTCCCAGGGTTCTTTCACCTTGCCGCAGATGTCGCAGGCGAGGACGCGGCCGGTGCCGCCGCAGGTCGGGCAGGTGTCGTAAACCGGCACGACGCCCTTTCCGTGGCACTCGGGGCAGGGTATCTCGTCAACCTCGTCCTCGACGCCGATATAGTCGAGGTTGCGGTAGCCCTTCAGCTTCTCCCCAACCTTGAAATCGGCAGGAACGTAACCCCAGCCCTCACAAACGGGGCACTCCTTCTCGCCAGCCTTAACCTTCCCGGTTCCGTGGCACTCGGGACAGTCCTTAACCACCATGAGCATCACCGCGGTGGGTTCTCCGGGGAGCTTAAAAACATTAATCAAAACGAATCCCTCAGGGTGACATAATTTTCATACATTAGGTTCGTAGTTCGAACATACACAAAGAACTTAAAAAAATAGACGAACCACTAGAAACGCCCCGATAGTTGGCTAAAATGTAACACAAAATATTGTAAATAATACAAGGGGGCGACATGATGAGATTCCGCCGAAAGTTGTACGCGATGTTCCTTGGGATGGCCATGGTAGTCATCCTTTTGACGACACTAATTCAAATTAGAACCATAGAGGACATGGGCAACAAAATAGAGGAGAGCGTTGCCCCTACCCTCGGGGAGCACGCGCAGAGGATAGCACTACTTGAGAGTCAAAAATACGCAGTGATGATAGACGAACAGCTGCGTCCGCTCATCGTCGTCACGGAGTCCTACGCAGGATCCATAGGTTCCCTCTACGTGAAGGACGAGGTGTATCCGGGTTATTCGAGCACCCCCGCGTTCAGTGCCAGCGTTTTCAACAGGCTCTCTGAACTAAAGAACTCAAATAAAGACTTAATAAACGTTTACTACTCCGACTCGCGGGGCAAGCTCATAATAATCCCCCGGGCAGAGCTTCCAGAAGGGTACAACGCCACGAAGTCGCCATGGTACCAGAAGGCCGTGAGGGAGGGGCCCAGCTGGATTGAGCCTTACACGGATATAATAACGAACAAAACGGTCATAACCTACATCACCCCTGTAAAGTACGGGGGGGTAGTTAAGGGCGTTTTGGGAATAGACGTTGACTTCTCACTCCTGTCCCAGGAGATAATGAACACGAAGATAGGCAAGACAGGTTACCTCTTCGTCATAAGCCCCAACGGGACGGTGGTGATACATCCGAACCAGGATCTCGTCGGAAAGCTGAACATCTTTAACGACAGGAGATACGAGGCGCTCGCAAGGGCGATGAAAAACTCCGAAGAGGGCGTTGTTGAGCTCAATCTAGACGGAAAAAAGATGGTCGTTTCCTTTGCCAAAAGCAAAACTACGGGGTGGACAGTTGCGGCAGTCGCACCAGAGGACGAACTGGTGGGAGGCCTTATCAGCGCACTTGACAACGCAAAGCACGCGGCATCCCGGGAGGTTCTCTACGGAACGGTTGTCATGGTAACCCTCGCGGCGGGCCTTGTGCTCCTGAGCGTTAGATACCTCAAAAAGGCACTCCAGCCGGTGGAGCAACTGAGAAACGCCGCGGAGCTGATAGCTGCAGGCAGACTGAAAGAGGCCAGGGACGCGGTTGGAGCGATAGACTATCCCCACAGGGACGATGAGATAGGAAAGCTGATAACGGCGTTCGAGTCGATTTCATCCGACGTAATCGGCACTCTCAACGAGGTCATCGAAAAGCTGGAGGCAATGGCTGAAGGAAGGCTGGACTACAGCGTGGACACCCGGGCCAGGGGTGACCTCCAGAACATCATCGTTGCACTCCAGGGGACGTCCGCTAAGATGCGGGCCCTGATCGGCAACATCCGCAGGATTGGAATGGAACTCGACGAGCAAGCCGATGAACTGGCAGGAATAGCCGTTCACGTGAAGAACTCAACGGATCAGGTCAGCGAGGCGATAGAACAGGTCAGCATCGAGGCACAGAGACAGCAGGAGCACATAAACAGCATAACCGAGGGCATGCGCCTCGTTTCCGACGTCACAACGGAAACGTCCCGGGTCATGGAGGAGTTCGAGGGTGCCATCGACGAGGTCGTTAGAATAGCGCAGGAGGGCAGGAAGAAGGGCGACGAAGCCGTCAGAGACGTTGAAAGCATAAAACGATCAATGGCGTTCATAGAGGAGGCTGTCAACGCGGTCAGTGAGATGAGCAAACGCATAGGGGAGATAACACACGCCATAAGCAACATTGCAGAACAAACAAATCTCCTAGCCCTGAACGCGGCTATCGAAGCGGCAAGGGCCGGAGAAGCGGGTAGAGGTTTCGCGGTCGTTGCCCAGGAGATAAGGGGGCTGGCGGAAGAAAGCAAGAATGCCGCGGAGACAATCAGGGACATCATAGAGGAAATGGACGAGAAGGTTAGAAGGGCGGTTGAGGAAACACAGAGGGGCGTAAACAACGTGGCCAGCTCAACGGAAACCCTGAGCGAGAGCCTCGGCTACCTCGGATACATAGCGGAAATGGTACAGGAGGTCGGTGAAAAGGTGGCCGCGATAAAGGAGCAGACCGAGAGGACACACGAGGAAGTCAGCAGGGCCCTGCAGGCACTGGAGGGCCTGGCGGCGAGTGCAGAGGAAACCACCGCCAGCGCGGAGGAAGTTAACTCCGCCATGCAGGAGCAGAGAGCGGAGATAGAAGCCCTAAGCGCGGGAGCGGCCAAGCTGAGGGAGATAGCAAGAGAGCTCCGCGAGAACGTGGAGCAGTTCAGACTCTAAGATTGTTCGGTTCGGATTAATCCCCCTCCATTCTTTTCTTCCCGAAAAAGCCCCAGAACACCACCATCGAGAGGCTGTACAGGAAGGCGGTTATCAGGAACGGCCAGACCAGGGACATGTCGAAGAGAACGCCGCCCACGTACTGGCCCACCCCAAAAGTAGCCGTCCAGGCCAGGCTGTTAAGCGCCATCGCGGTGGAGCGCTCCTCTTCCCCAAAGAACCCCATCATGAAGGAGTTCCATATCGGGTTGACTATGTTCATCAGTATCGTCCTGAGGATGTACACGACCGCCGCAACGGGGAAGGCCGGCGAGAACGGAAGAGCGCCTATGAGGAGGCTCGCAGTCCCGTTGAAGGAGACGATTGTCTTAACGCTGCCGAACCTGTCGGCTATCATCGGCAGCAGGAACATCCCAATCCCCATTATGAACTGCTGGAAGGCGAAGAGCCAGCCGATGCTCTCCAGGCTCGTCCCAAAGCGCTGGTTGAACCAGAGCCCCATGTAGGGAATCGCTATTCCCGCACCCAGACCTATCAGCGCCCCGGGAAGGGCGAAGCGGCCTATCCTGACGAGGAGGCTCCGGTCAAGGTTCAGCCCGCGGGAATGCCTCTCAAGCACGGGCCTGACGAAGAGAACTACCGCGAACCGAATAGGTATGACCACGAGGACCAGGGAGAACACCTGCCCATAGCTCAGCCAGCGCGAGAGAAAGCCGGCGACGAGTATTCCGAGGGCAGATGCTATCGTGCCGATTCCCGAGGAGAGGCTGAACAGGTAGTGCCTCTTCCCGTCCTCCACCTCCCCGCTGAGCAGCGCCATGAATGAGGGAGACTCCAGCGCCATGCCTATCCCTATCAAAACGCCGCCCAGGGCGAGCATCCAGAGGGTCGGGTGGAGAACCTGAACGAGCCTCCCGAGGAACATCATGCTCACTCCAAGGAGGACGGTTTTCTTGTAGCCCACCCTCGCGCCGAACGGGCCCGAGAACAGCAGAACCGCCGCCTGGGCCAGCGTTGAGAGCGAGAAGACCATGCCTATGTTGGTGTAGTCGAAGCCGAGCGATTTTAGATAGAACGGGAAGATAAACCAGGCTATGTTGCCCCCGAAAGCGGAGGCGAATGAGTAGGCAACGAGCAGCCATGCGTCCCTTCCGAACCCGCGATAGTTCTGCAGTGACATGAACGTTCAGACCGCGATTTGAGTATATAAACCTACCTCTTCCTCCACCGAAAGATTTATTAAAAGAAGCCGGGAATTACTCAGCGTTTAAATCAAAAATGAGACTTAATTCTGGCTCGAATTGAGAGGATGAAATCATAACAGGAGGGTAAAATAAGATTTTACATTTCCTCCATGAACTTCTCCACGGCGAGTCTGGTCTCCCCGTAGGTTTTCCCTGCCAGGATTATCACCTTGTAGCTCGGGTTGTGCGGGTTCTTGAGCTCCTTTATCACGTAGCCTTTCCGGTTTATCTCGTCTTTGATAGCGCTGACAGCGTCCTTGCCGTAGGTCCGCTCCAGCAGCTCCCACGCCTTGTTGCTGACCCAGCCGCCGATGATTATGACGTTCTTGTCCGAAGGGAATTCCTTGAGCTGGGTGTCTTCAACTATAAAATCGTATACATCGTCAGTAGCCTCAATCTTCGGCGCGGTTATGGAGACATTCCCGGTTACGGAAGCAACGCGCACGAAGCGATAGCCCTCGATCCCGACTATCTTGTCATTGTTATCCTTCGCGAACACCGGGACTATCTCAAGCCCCCACTCGGTGGGCAACTTTAATGCGGAGCCCTCACCGATGAGGACATTCCTGAAGCTAGGACTCCCATTCGCATGGAGGTACAGAACGTAAAGGTTGTTAGTGGGGTCTATGTCCCACACCCACTGATCCCTGTACACATCCCCATCCTGGTACCGCCTAGCCTTTGAGTAGTACTCGTAGTTAAATATCACGGATTTCGTTCCGCCAATCCCCACAAAGAGACTGGTGGGAGCAAACACCAAAACGTTCCTGGCACCCTTTTCGAGCAGTTCATCGATTCTATTAGATGGGTAAGTGTCAAATACCTCAAAGTCCTCGTTTTCCTCGGCATCGAGGTACATCAAATAGTACCTGCCGACATGCATCACCTTACGCTTTACGAGCCCGCTGGGGTACGTGAGGTCCACCAGCATCGTCTCATCGCTGACTTTGATGTCAACAAAATGAATTTTCCATTCCCCAACGCTTAACGTCTCCAGAAGGGAGGTACTGGACTCGTTCACCTGAGAGAAAGAATACACGTAAACGACATCCACCCCATTAAGCCTGGTAGCAACGGCTCGATATCCGCCCCCAAAACCGAAAGGTGTCGTGTTCTCATTGAATATTAGCTCAACGCTACGATCAGTGAACTCAGCGGCCCTCCGAGTGGAGTTGAAATCAACGCACGAAAAGTTGACCTGGATAACTATCCCGTGCCCAACAGGCTCGTCGCTGACGTTAACGCCGACGTCGGGCATGTCAACGGAGTTGAGCTTATAGGTCTGGTTTTCATCGTGAATAAGCACGCTGTGGTACTCAACAGGTATGGAAACGGTTTTTGTGTACGTTCCCCTAGAAACACCCTGAAGAACCAGGAATGCACCAAGTCTCGAACCGGTTATAGCATCCTCGCCTACATGAACGGGCACGCCGTTGACTATCTTGGTGGTCGGAAGGACTATCACAGTGTTCGATGAGTTTATTCCAGTAACCGCCGCGTTAATCGGCGTGATGAGCATACCAAAGGTAACAACCAATAAAAGCAACAGCGATGCTTTCCTCATTTCCTCTATCACCGATTTAAAAATGCCACCCAATATTTATAACGTTTCCCTGGGAGTTATTCCCGCGATGATGAGTGAATCCAATACTGACCGGATGATGAACCCCGAACCTGAGCACCGGATTGAAAACGAAAGGCGAACCGGAATGGAGAGACGTCTCGAAGAGCTGTACTCCAGCATCGAGGAACTGAAAAGAGAGAACGAGATGAGAAAGGCCCCGGACAAGCTCGGCTGGGACGACATAGCCCAGGAGATAGTCGGAGCGGTCACCTTCGCCCTCCCCTTCCTGTTTACCGCGGAGCTCTGGGAGATAGCGAAGGACATCTCCATCGAGCGGGCCGTCGCGATATTCCTGATGACGCTGGCCGTGGCGTACCTCTTCATAGCAAAGTCCCGTATAGGAAACCTCAAGAGGGAGGAGCTGTTCCACGTGCCCAAGAGGCTGCTGACCGTGGCACTCATAGCGTATCTAATCTCCGCGGGGCTGATATCCCTGTATGGAATCAACTGGATAGCCGATTTCAACGCGGTTCAGTACCTGAACGCAACTGTGCTCGTGAGCACCTTCGCCGTGATAGGCGCAATAACCGTTGACATGGTGAAGTGAATGAGGATCGTAACTGGAGACAGGTTTGAGAGATTCGCAGATGAAAAGGCCATTCTATTCCCCGAGTACAGGAAGAACCGCGATGAACTAATCGACTTCGTTGATTCCCTGACCGGAGAAGAGACCGTCGTCACGGCGAGCCTTGAGCTCATCGATTTAATCGCCTGGAAGTTCAGACGGGGAGATGGGAACGTCCTGATATACTCCGACACGGGGAAGAGCCTCACAATGAAGGAGGCCTACGAGCTGAGGAAGTACCTCGATTTCGACGTTCGCGGCGGCTTTTCCGGTGAGAATGCAGGGACAAGCGTTCTGTTCGTCGAGGGGAAGACAGACTCCAAGTTCTTCAAGGCAGTCTTCAAGAAGCTCTTCGAGTTCAAGGAGAGCCGGGAGGCTCCATACAGCCTGCGGTTCATCGAGCGCGTCTTTGAGCGCGACAACTTCGACCTGCTGAAGCGCGAGGGAGATGGCTACTATCTCGCGGTGCTGCCGAGCGAGGGCAACTCCGGGGTTATAAGGAACCTCGGCAACTTCCTCAGGGCCATGGACGTCTTCGACTTCACAGTCGAGAGGCTTGGAGTCGCCATTGACATCGATGAGGACAGAGACGCCGCCCTGGCCTCGATAGCCGGAAAGCTCTCCGGCTTCAGGCACAGGAAAACACCCCGCGGCTACATCGTCGGGAGAACCGAGGTGGTTCCGCTGATAATCGGCCTGCCCTTCGGGGACGAGGTCATCGAGTGGAAGAAGCCGACCGTCGAGGATTTGATGCTCCACCTCATAGCGAGGGAGGGACTTCTTGAGAGGATAAAGCCGGGACTTAAGGCCCTAAACGAGAGCCTCGAAAGGAAGCTCAAGCCCAAGGAAGTCATGTACCTGGCGTTATCAGCTTACGGCCACTGGGGCAACCTGGAGGGATTCTATGAGCTGTTCGTCATGCGCTCCCGCTTCAGGAACCTCAAAGCGGTTCTAAGGGAGGCCGGACTCATGGAGGGCCTCGCCTACCTGGCTGGGAGGGAGCGGGGGCGTTGAGTTTTTAAATTCGCCCTCCGTATTACCCCCGGTGATAAGGATGAAGCTCGTCTCATTCGACGTCTGGAACACGCTCCTCGACATCAACGTCATGCTCGATGCGATGGCCGTTGAGCTCTCCAAGCTGATGGGGACGTGCATAATAGACGTCGTCGAGGGAATGATGCTCTCACGCGAGAGGATAAAGCGCATGAGGGCAGAAACAGCTGGAGACCCCTCTAGGGCCCTCGAAGAGAGCCAGGAAATGCTGGCAGAGCTCCTGGGAACAGACGTCGAACTCGTCAAGAGGGCCGCCGCAAGGGCAACGCTCAACGTTGGCGACGAGATAGTCCTCCCCGGAGCGAAGAAAGCTTTGGAGGGCGTCAAGAGAAAGGGGCTGAAGGTTACAGTGACCGGCAACGTGATGTTCTGGCCGGGTTCGTACACCCGGCTCCTGCTGGAGCGCTTCGGGCTTATGAACTTAATAGACAAAACATTCTTCGCCGACGAGGTTCTGGCTTACAAGCCGATGCCTGAGATGTTCAGGAAGCCGCTCGAAGCATTCGGTATAGAGCCGGACGAAGCAATACACATCGGCGACACCTACGCGGAGGACTTCGAGGGGGCGCTGAGGACCGGCATGTGGGCTGTCTGGATTAACCCGGAGGCAGAGGAGGTCAGAAAAATCCACGAAAAGGGCTTTGAGGTTCCAGGGGTTGAGGGAATTCTGGAGGTTTTGGAGGGGATTGAATCGGGAAGTATTTAAGGACAAAGAGATAAAGTTGTAATGGTGGGAACATGAGTGAGGTAGTTGAGAGACTGGAGCGCATTGAGAGATTACTTATGACCCTTAACGCCAAGATAGACAACTTCATTGGTTATGAGGAGTTAACGGAGAAGGAGAGGGAGGAGCTTAGAAAAATGCGCGAGGAGGTCAAACGGGGAGAGTTCGTCAGATTTGAGGAGCTTTTTGAGGAGTGACCAATGTACGAGGTTGTTTTTACAAAGAAAGCCGCCAAGCAGGTAAAAGCTCTGCAACCCGCGCATAGGAGAAAACTGAAAGAGATAATTCTCCGCCTTTCTGGGAATCCTTTCTCATACCCTTACAAAAAGATTCGTGGTGAAGAGCGCACGTACAGAATTCGTGTAGGCCAGTTTAGAATCCTTTACGAGGTAGATGACGAGAACTTCAGGGTTGTAATCTTCAAGATTGAGCGAAGAGAGAGGGCGTACAGGTGATTTCATTACATACCGGGAAGCTCATCATAGAGCTCTGCCCCCAGCTCTTGGAGGTTTTTAGGTATCCAAATGCTCTATCGAGAACTGCATCAACGTTTGCCCTAGCTTCGGCTCGAATCCTGTCCATCTTAACCCGCCATTCCGTGTTAGCCCCAATTTCCCGGCTACGTTTTCCATCGTCTCATACTCGAACTATCTCAAAAGATGTACTGGCATGGCCTTCCAGAAGTCATCGAACAAGCTTCGCCTCCACATAATTTCTGGCCGCGTAGTATTGCCTCTCGTCCGCCGTCAGGAGTTCAGCCTTTAGAGCCTCCGCTAAGGCTATGTAAAGGGCATCGTAGATTGTGATGTTCTCACTCAATGCTATTTCCAGCCCCCTCTCGAAGAAGTTTTGCGCCTCAAAAAGTGTTATCGAGCTCCCTAACGTCTTAAGAACGATTACCTTAACCTTTCCTTGCTCAATGGTTAGCTCTCCACGTCGCACTGCCTTCCAGATTGCATTCATGCCCTCAACGAGTGCATAGTCGAGCGTCGCCACGTGTGGCTCCGTTGGTACTTCTTCCCAACCTGGTTCCTGCAACACGACCTTCACAAGGGCCGAGGCATCAATGACTATCACGGTCCTCCCTCACGGACTTCGCTGCAAAACCCCTGCTCACGCTTCCACTCGCCTTTGCAAGCTCTAAGGCTTCCTGTATTCGTCTCTTTCTTTCTGCCTCGTCTATGCGCCTTCTTATGAACTCCCTGATTTCCTCGCTCCAGTTTATGTCAAGCTCCTTCATCTTGAGCTTCAACTCATCGGGAACGCGGACAGTAACGATGGCCATGTAATACACCTCGAAATACAGTTTGAAATACAGGGATAAAAGGATTTCGAAGGGAGTCACTTCTTCCCCTTCAGCTTGAGCCACGCCCCGAGGCCAACCTGCCTCGTTTTCTGATACCTGAGCTCCTCCTTCTTGTAGCCGAAGGCCTTCAGAATCCTCTCCACGGCCGGCAGGACCTGGTTTTCGATGTAGTACTCCGCGTCGTAGCGGTGCTTCGTCGGGTCGAACTCGTCAAACGGAATCGCCCTGTCGCCTATCCTTCCGGAGCCCTTTAGGACGATGTAGCTTATCACCGTGCCTGGGCGTATCTTTATTCCCCTCGCCGCGAGGCGCTTCGCTATGGCCACGTGCGGACCGGTGGCCTTGTAATCCTTCAGCTCCCTGGTAATCTGCTCGTGGATGACCAGCTTCTCCGGCGGAACCTCGTACTTGCTCAGCTTCTCGGTAACGTCCTTGACTATCCTGACGGCCTCCTCGACGTCACCGTGCCGCAGTATGGCCTCCAAGACCCTCGCCTGGGTCTCCTTCGCTATCTCGCTCCAGTCGCGCCGGACGATTTCAAGCCCGCGCGTGGTTATCTTGCCCTCCTCGTCTATGACCGCGTACTTCTTCTTCGTCACGAAGAACCCCCTGACGTAGAAGCCCTCGTATTCGAGTTCGAGAAGTCCCGGGAGTTTGGCATTTATGTATTTGAGGAACTCTTTGGCTTTTTTCTTGACGGTCTCAGCATCAGCCCCTGGTATAGTCGCGAAGAAACCGTCCGTATTATGGACGAGTATTCCATTCGCGAAGAATCTGTGGGTTCCTTCAACCTCAATATCGTAAACGTAGCCGTCGTAGGCTATCTCTTCAACTTTCTTGGGATACACCAAGTCGAAATCGTATTTGTAAGCTCTCTTCTTGCTTGTATGCCCCCCCAGGTTCTCGGAGAGTTTGGTGGCTTTTCTGTCGAGGAGAAAACCTATCCTCTCGGCAAAGCGATGCTTGTCCTTTATTCTGACGTGAACCGAGTGTGTCCCGCTCTCCTTTCCGAGGTATCTGTTAGGATTGGTCTCTACGAACATTGAATTCGAAACTCCAACGAGCCACAGCAACTTTCTGACCGAACTGCTGAGTTCGGGATTAACGCTTGTCAGCCTGACCTCGGGAACTCCCTTGCGAAGACTTACCGTTCCATCCGCTGAGAACAGTCCACGTAGAAATGCCTCTATGTATTCCCTTGGAAGATTGAACATGAACTCGGGAATCCTCTTGCTTCCGCTCTCGTCTTTGAAATATCTGACCATGAACCTCGCGAGCCACTTTGAGAGTATTGAAACGTCGCCCTTCTTGCTTTTGTCATAGTAATTGGAGATTATGCCCGTGTTTTTCAGGGGCTTCAGGATTTTCTCTTCAATCTCTTCCTTGTCCAGTCCGAGGGAAAGGCCAACGTAGTATTTGGCCCAGTTTGATTGTCCACCCCAGTTGCCATCGCCCACCAGCAGACCGATTAACTCCCAGAGCTTGACGGCAATTGGGTTAACCCTAATACCATGAGCAATTGCCCTGTTAGGTGTAATGAGCGACTTGACGCTTTCTCCTAGTTCTCCCGGCTTGACTTCGACGAGGCGCTCTTTCAAAGGCTTCCCGGGCTTCACCTTGCTGGTGTTCATGTAGCCTATTAACGAGTGATCCTCCGTCACATCAAGGTACCATGAGTTAGTGAACCATACGCGATAGATTCTCTTGTTCGTTCTGTGCCTCATGACGTAAGGGACACTCTTCCAGACAAGCCGTCCCCTGTTGTCCAGCGTTAGCGCCTCAACGCCTTCGAGAACGCAGTATTCCTTCTCCCCAATCCGATAATCAACGCGCTGGAAGAGTTCTTCAATCGCCACGAATTCAACCTTTCCGTTTCTTTTGATTATGATTTCGGTTTCGCCAGTAACACTGTCAGCGTAGAGCACTTTAAAGCCGAACCTCTCCTCTATTTCGTGAATGGTCGTTTCGATGTAGTCCCTGCCCCATGCCGTAACGCTCTCGGCACACTCCTTGCAGTACCATCTCGCCCTGGCGTAGCCGTAGTAGCCGTAATAGCTGTTGTGGGCATAGAGGAATCCAAAACCAGCTAAAAAGTTCTCGTCCTCTTCAACGCTCAAATCGTAGACATAACCCTTGTAGTGCTTCTTCTTGACGCCTTCAACCCTGTCGAGAACTACGTCGCCTTTGATGAGCCACTCGATGTGCTTGGCTTTTTCTCCATCGAGTTTTCCACTTTCCGTGAGCCCCTCAAACTTTTCGTAGCTCACGTTTCTCTGGAAAACCTTTCCGAACGTTTCTTCGAGTATTTCCTTAGGTATGACGTGGGAGTAATAGGCGTTCTTTTTCTTTCTGTAATCCGTGAACGGGAGTTCTTCGTTTACGTATACCCTGTAAACTCCGCTATCATGGCGAATCTTTATCGCTGAAACCCCAAGGGAGTTGAGCAGAAGAACGAGGCCATTTACCAAAAGCTCGCTCTTGGTTGAAAGGCGGACCCTCTTGCTCGGGTGAACGTCACCGTCGCCGATGAAGTAGCCCTCAATAAAGGCCCAGCGAACGCTTTCAGGAGAAGTGAAAATAGCCTCCGGAACCCTTTTGTTTTCCGCCAGCGTTCCGCAGAGGTTTTCAAAGATGATGTACGCCATTTTCCTCGGAATTTCGATGTAGTTTTTACCCCTCTTCACCCTCCCAAAGAACCTCTCTGCGAGACTCTCCATGTCATCGAGAACCCTCTGATTCTCGTTGTAGAGCTTCACTGTGTAGCTCCAGCCGTTCTTCTGGTTTCTCCACTTCCTTGCGTTGCCCTCACTCACGTAGTAGCCGAGGAGCTTTGCAAAGTCCTCTTCAATCTCTACGAATGGCCTCATCCTGAAGCCGTTCCTCGTCCCCACGAGCCAGTCCCTAAGTTCCTCCTCCGGCATTAGTGCGATAACATCGCGAACGGCGTTGAATTCGACGAGATACTCCCTCTTGTTGCCGTTGTAACGAACGGCTTCAACTAAGCGCTCGTACAGCTTCCTGTACCTTTCGAGCCCTTCTCTGTCTGTGACTTCATATCCGATTTTCTTTAGCCTCACGTAGCCGAGCCTTTCAAGGTGCTCTAGGTAGCGTCTCGCCGTTCTCGGCCTTTTCTCCTCGCCGGAAATCCAGCGTAGGGTTCTAAGCATCCCTTTGAAGAAGTTCTTTCTGCCCTTTACCGGAATCGTCATGATGAGGTCTTCAGTTTCCTCCTCAGACAGTTCAAGGAGAAGTTCTACTAGGTTGAGCATTTCCTTCCTTCTGGGCAGGTTTACGCGCCTTGGAACTGCAAGGAGATCTCCGGCCTTGATTTCGCCACCCGTTACCTCACGGAGCTCTCCGTCCCCATAGGCGAAAAGGCTGTGGCCCTCCGTCACGGTTATTCTCCGGCCGGAGCCCAAGACTATCTCATAGACGTCCCCGGAATAGCGGTGTCTTATCACCGCCTTCACCGGCATTACACGGGCTTTCTTGGACTTCCTGTCGAAGGAAAGGGCACGGATTCCTCTAACTTCAAGAACTTCCGTGTCGCCGTTCCTCTTCACCAGCTCCGAATCAGTCTCCATCAGCTTATCAACAAACTCCCCAATGCGGTGGAGTCTAACTTTGCCGTTCTCAACTAGCGGAATCCACTCCTCCGGCAGCAGACTGTTCGCCAGGATTTTGATGGCCTTCTGCCTGTAATCGAGGAGCTTCTTCTCCAGCGGGTCTATGCTGGCCTTCATCCTCTTCTTTATCTTCTGCCTCTCGTCGAGAAGGGCGCCCAAAAGGCTCGGGATGAAGCCCTGGACGTCCTTACAGAACTTGTGGCCGACCTGTGGGGCGGTGTCGTACTCTTTACAGCCCTCGCGGTTGAGCGTGTCCGGAGAGACGTTGTGAGTGATGATGATTGAGGGGTACAGACTCATGAAATCTAAGTACACAATGTTATCCCACAGTCCACGCTCCGGCTCCTTAACGTAGCCGCCGGCGTAGCCCCCGCGCCGTCTCGCAAGTTCCCGCTCGTCGGGCTTGTTTGGGGCGAGCTCGTTCCTCTCGTAGGCCTTCCTCAGGAGAAACCACTCGACGAGGTTGCCGGTGCTTGAGCGGGAGACGTCCCAGAGGCTCTGGCCTATCAGCCTTGAGAGCTGGGCCTCCATCGGGAAGAACTCTCTCCCAAGCTCATAGGTCACCTTTGCGTCCTCCATGGAGTAGCGCGCAACCCTCTCAAGCCCCTCACCGGTCTCCCAAGCTGTGGTTATCTCCTCCGGATAGACCTTCTCCTTCGGCGTTCCAAAGACTGCCTCGTAAACCGCCTCAAGGGTGTAGGTCGGCAGGTTTATCGTCCTCCTTATGACGGGGTATAGGTCGAAGTGAATCCTCCCCTTCACCTCGACCGCAAACCTGTCCCCCATGCGCTGTATTTTGGGCTCGCTTCCATCCCTTCCAAGCGTGAACTTTATCCCGAGCTTCTCGCACCGTTTCTTAAGGTAGGCGAAGTCGAAGTTGTCGCCGTTGTAGGTTATGAGGACATCCGGATCCTTCTCCTTCACGACCTTGAGGAAGCGCTTTATCATCTCCTTCTCGGTGGAGACGACTTCAACGTAGGGGAGGTCAATCTTTTTCCAGGTTATAACCCTCGCCTCGCCCTCGTCGGCGTAGCTTATCATCAGAATCGGCCCGGTTCCGAACTCCTCACCCTCGTGATAGAGCGTCTCGATGTCGAAGGACATCATCTTGAGCTCCTCGTCGCCCTCCATCGGGATTAAACCCCTGTCTATGAGGTAGCGCTTGGCGAAGGGTATGTCGTACTCGTAGATGTCAATGACGGCAGGATGCTTTCGTATCTCGTCCCTTATCGCCGGGACGTCCTGGGGGTGGGTGAAGTAAAGCTTCCAGACCTCTATCGGCCTGCCGAGGAACTTCTTCTTCACCTTCTCGGCGCGCTTCACCTTAACGACCCTGCCGTGGCGCCCGGCGGTTATCTTCTTGACGTCCTCTATGGCAGAATCGTCCTTCAGGAGGGCGTAGATGTATGGCTCGAACTCGCGGTCGTATTCTATCTTGAACTCGCCGTTCTCCTTCTTGAATATCCTTATGACGGGCTTCCCATCCTCTGTGATGTAGTCGGTATCGAGGATCATAACCAACACCTGTGGGATTATCGAACTGGAGACTAATAAACTTCGCCATACTTAAGAGAAAAGGATAAGAAGAAAACAAACAATCATGGATTTTCAATTTTTTGTATAAGGGCACTGCACTTCTGCTGAAGCTCGGCGTTAGCTTTCAAAAGCTCTTCGCTGGGATAGTTGCCATTCTTTCGCCACTCCGTTGCAAAGTCGTGGATCAGGTTTAACCCTTCGCGGATGGTAGAGACGTTGGCGGTTCCGTTTAGGAATGAACTTTGGGAAAGTTCTACGAATGTGATGCACTGGTAAGCTTGTGTCATGTTGGCCAACGTTTCATTGTCAGGAAAGTCTTCTGGGAAAATGTACAGCGCCGACCTTACAAGATTCGACTCCAACATCGAAAGATCCGAGGCCAGCTCCGCCATTGAAAGATTAAAAGTTCCGGCAGAGTCCTGCTCCAGCGAATTGAGGGCTATCTCCGAATGAAACTGAACATAACTTAGGGTCAATGCTGTCATTTGGCGGATGCAGAGCCTCTCGTAGTCCCTCTGTCCCTCTATGAACCTTTGAGAACCATATTCACCTATTGAATAATACAAAGCTCCTCCAATAACGATTAACGCGAGGATTGTGATGATGAGTCTATCCACCTTAAGTTCCATAGGTGAAGACCTCCTATTTGTGAATCTCAACAATAAAAAATGAAATCGAAAAGTTCAGTTGCCTGCACACCAGCTATGCCAAGTCTTAATCTCAACCCAATTTTATATTAACACAACAGACAACTCTTTATAAATTTTCCGCATATTGATAATAAAAATTCATCCTTTGTTTGTTTTTTTAAATATAAATTTATTCGGAGTTAGGTTTTACTCTTAGAATGAACAAAAAGAAGCCCGAGTAAAGGAGTTGCATACTCATGCACACACTACCACCTTTTTAATTGCCCCACGAAGCCCCTCCATGGAGCTGTTTTACCGCGTGAGCTTTCAGGAAGTGGTCGCCGACGCTCTGAGCCTCGTGAAGGAGCGCGAGCTCTCATCGAAGCACGCCCTTAAGCGGGTTTTTAAAAGGGTTGCCGGCAGAGACAGGAAAAAGGCGAGGGGTTTGGCACACGCCTACGTCTTCGAGATTGAGAAGTGGCGGGCGAAGATAGACTTCATAATCAACTCCGTGCTAAATGGTTCGACCGTTGATGACCTCGATCCCTACCTCGCGAACCTCCTCCGCATAGGGACGTTTGAAACCCACTTCCAGAAGGTCCTCCCGCTGTGGCAACCGATGGCAAAGGGTATGTAGTACTCGAAGATGTCGATAACAGCAGGATACTTCCTGATCCTGTCCCTTATCGCCGGAACGTCCTGGGGATGATTGAAGTAGAGAACCCAGACTTCCACGGGCGACCGAGAAACTTTTTCTTAACCTTCTCGGCGCGCTTCACCTTAACGACCCTGCCGTAGCGCTCGACGGTTATATTCTTAACGTCCTATATGGCCGAATCGTCCGCAAGAAGAACGTAGAAGTAGGGCTCAAAGTTTCCTGTCGTACTCTATCTTGAACTCGCCGTTCTCCTTTTTAAAAACCCTGATGACAGGCTTTCCATCCTCAGTAATGTAGTCTGTATCGAGGATCATGAGGCACACCAAAGATACGTCCACTTGAAACTTTTAAAATATAACCAGCACATAGCAGGAAAGAAAATAAAGACTAAGTCCCCGCAGTCATTTCATTGACGAGATCATACCAGCTCAAAAATCCCAGGGTCTCGCTCTTCAGCTCCAGTCCCATCAGGTAAAGCTTATACTTCTCGTATTGCCGCGAATCTGCGTTAATTACCTCACAAAGCGAGTGAAACTGCTTGAATTCCGGGAGCAATCGTGCGGCAAAAATGGGATCGAGCCAGAAGACCCCGGCGCGATGCAGCTTACTGAAAGTTTCCAAGACTACATCATCCATAGCCGAGAAGTTTACGACCTGTTTCTTGCCCCGTAGAGCGCTAGAAACCCTGTAATATGAGAGGGCGTAAGAATAGTCAAGGAGGGCCAACGCGTAATAGCCTCTTTTGTATTCTGAAATGGAATATTGGAGTGCAATAATGCCCTTCTCAGACCACCAAACCTGTTTCTTAAGACGGCTTAAATTTGAGTCTAATGCAGGTATGCTTTGGTTTAGAAATAGTCTCGCTTTCATACCCAGTGCAGTGTTATTAGAAGAGGACTTTTCGAGTTCGGCTATCTTGGAGTCAAGATACGGGAACACATAATCATTGTAGTATTGAGGGGCAATCTTAGCCCAGATGTAGTTGTCCAGGCTAACGTTTTCATTGCCCGTTGGCAAGTCCACTGTTCCATCCCCCACCAAAAACTCAAGCCATGCAAGGAGGGCGTAGGAGTTTGGATCAGAGACTCTAAACTCAAGGCTCTTAAGTGTTTTCACGTAGGCCCTCATTTTCAACTTTATATTCTGGTATTCCCAGGAATTGGTTCTAACGAGAGATGAATACATCTCAGGGGTTACATTAACAAGTTGAGCACTTACATTTGCGGCAAGTTCTTGGTACCAGTAATCAAAAGGACTGATCAGAGCAGAATTATTAGAATGTCCAATCCAAAGATTTAATTTTTGGGTCAATTCAGTTGTATCCTCGCAGCGCCCGTAGATAACAATATCCCCGCTGGGGTCGGGAATGGGTTTAGTGTTCATCGAAATTGAACGAGAGTAATATACGCCTGTGATTAGGAGAAAAACCAGAAAAAAAGCAAGTGGATAGACTTTCTTCATTGGTATACCTCCAGCATTTTCAAAGATTTCTCCTGAAGGTTATTTCAAAGGTGGTCGATGTATACACCCTTCCAACATACTTAGTTTCTACCAGCTGGGGATAAATCCCGTTCGCATCTACACCGGGTTTCGAAGGGATGCCAGATACCCATGAATACGAGTACCTATAATAAATGTCACTACTGGCAGCTGCTGTAATTTTGTATTTAAAAATTTTCTGGGAAGGATGCCGTCTCAAATAATCCTGGTAATTAAGCGCTCTAACCCAAAGAATCACACCTGCACTATTGGAATTCCCGGGGTATATAGTGATACTGTTCTTCCCATAATATGAGTTAGGTTCGTATTGACGTGTTGTCAGTAATTTGATACTGTCTAGTATCTGAGAAGCGTAAGGAATAAACCTGTCTAAAAGTGTCTTGAGCCAATTCGTTGCCAAAACAACCAAATCCTTATAGGGTCCCAAACCATCACCACTATTGTCTCCGACCCACAGAACCACAAATTCAACATCCGAAGGATTGTACCAGGTGTTTTGTAGCACTATTTTCTGGTTATGTGGCACAAAACAAGCCGATCCTGGGTAACAATTATTTTCCTCTATTGACGGGGTGATACCCACAGACAACTCAAAGACATTACCAATTTGGGCACCGAAGTTAGGATCCTCTCCATCAACCGATATGATCATCGCTGCTCTAGTGCTCATAGATCCATAAGAAAATGTGCGTATCGGACCATTGCCTTCATCTATGTGTGTATACGCCGCAGCTACTATGCCATTTGTAGGAATCGAGCTAACTATAAGCGCCAGCAGAATAACCAACAACGGTTTCCATTTCACATTGTTCACCTCCAATCTAATTTTGCATTACAAATAGGACTATTTTTCCTTATAAGCATTTCTATTTACTATTAGTAATTGCTTTTCCTTTTTTTTTCGAGGATAAATTTTTTCAGAGTTTAGTCTTACAATGAGAACTCATCAAAAGAAGCCCGAGTAAAAGAGTTGCATACTCATGCACACACCACCACCTTTTTAAACTCCCCCCGCAAAGCCCCGTCCATGGAGCTGTTTTACCGCGTGAGCTTTCAGGAAGTGGTGGCGGACGCGTTAAGCTTGGTTGAGGAGCGCGAGCTCTCATCGAAGCACGCCCTTGAGCGGGTCTTCAAGAAGGTGTCTGGTAGAGACCGGGACAAGGCGCGGGGATTGGCTCATGCCTACGTCTTCGAGATAGAGAAGTGGCGCGCCAAGATAGACTTCATAATCAACTCCGTCCTAAAGGGTTCGAGGGTGGAAGACCTTGACCCATACCTGGCCAACCTTCTGAGGATAGGCACCTTTGAAATCCACTTCAGGAAAGTGCCGCCGGCTGTGGCGACCGATTCAATAATCAGGGTCGTCAAGGAGCGCTTTGATTTCTCAAGGGCGAAGTTCGTGAACGCGCTCATGCACTCGATAGAGAAGTTCGACGTGGAGAAAGCCCTGAAAAGGCTCAAGGAGAAGGACAGGATAGAATGGCTCTCCGTCCGCTTCTCCCATCCCCGCTGGTACGTCGAGTACGCGGTGGAGCTTTTGGGCTACGATGAGGCGGTTAGGTTACTCCTGAGCAACAACAGGCCCCAGAGGTACTACGTCAGAGCAAACACCCTTAAGACCGACGTGGACTCGCTGAGGGACTACCTTGAGGAGAACGGCGTGAGGACGGCCTTAACCCCAGTTCCGGACGTCCTGAAGATACTCGAATACAAAACTCCGGTAACGAGGCTCGACTGGTACAGGGAAGGGAAGTTCGTTATCCAGGATCTGGCCTCTGCCTACGTTGCCCACGTACTGGCCCCCGAACCCGGCGAGAGGGTTCTGGACTTAGCAGCCGCACCGGGAAGCAAAACTTTCCACGCGGCGGCGCTGATGGAGAACAAAGGGGAGATAATCGCGGTTGATTACTCCTACGACAGGCTCATGCGCATGAAGGAGAAGATGAAGCTGCTCGGAATCAAAAACGTCAAACTTGTTCATGCAGACGGCCAGAGCTTTAAAGACAAGGCCAAGTTCGACAGAATCATCCTCGACGCGCCGTGCTCAAGCTCCGGAACCTACCGGCAGTTCCCGGAGGTGAAGTGGCGCTTCGATGAGAAGAAGATAAAGCGCATCATAAACGTCCAGAGGAACATGCTCCGCAACGCCTACGAGAACCTCAGGGAAGGCGGGGAGATGACCTACTCGACGTGCTCGATAAGGATCGACGAGGACGAGGAGAACGTCCTCTTCGCGGTTGAGAGGGTCGGGCTTGAACTGATGGACTACGACTTCAGCTGGGGCGATAGGGGCTTCCTTGAAATCGGCGATAGGGTTTTCAGAGCGTGGACTCACAGACACGACTGCAACGGATTCTTCATTGCAAAATTGAGAAAGGGCTAAACCAGCGGCTTCCTTTTGACCGGCCCTCCCGGTTTTTCCTCTTCAAATATCTCTGCCGTGAAGCGGTAAACCTTCGTGTCCTCATCCAGCCAGCAGTCGGGCGGAAGGCCGGCCTTCCAGCAGGTCTGGGCTAAGAACTCCTCCTCGTCCCAGCCCCACTCTATCGGCACCTGCGGGAGCAACAGGCCGGAATAGATGCCCTTCTCAATTATCAACCCATCGCGGCCGACCTTTATCTTCTTCGGCCTTTCCTCCGGCGGGCCCTCGATTAATTCGGGGGGTGTCAGGACGCTCACCTCGATAACCAGGTCGTCCAGCTCGCTTTCCCTCACGGGCGGGAAGCGCGGATCGTCGACGGCGGCGTAGATGGCCGCCTTTATCGTGGCCTCGACGAGCGGATATATAGGGAGAGGGAAGCCGATGCATCCGCGGAGGGCCATCTGGGGCGGCGCATGGCGTTTGTTGAGGGTCACGAAGACGCCCATTTTCTCCCACAGCTCGGGGGGCGTGTCCTCGGGAGGCTCTATCGTCCTTCCATTTCTGACGTACTCCTCTATTGCACTCCTCGCGAGCCTGACGAGGAACTCTCCCCATTCATCCTTAATTTTGTACATCCTCTTCACCATTGACTTCTAAGGTGGGAAGGGTTATTTATCTTTCCCGTAAGGCTTAAAAAATTGCCGAAGGAAGTTAAGTCGGGTGTCGAAGATGGTGATCGTCGAGTTCGTGATAGTGCCCCTGGGAGAGAAGAGCCTGAGCAGGTACGTTGCAGAGGTAGTAAAGCTTTTAGAGAGGAAGGGAGTTAAATATCAACTGACGCCGATGGCAACTATAATAGAAGTCCCGACCGTGAGGGAAGCTTTCGATATAATAGAGGAGGCGCACGAATTGATCTTCAAACTCGGTGCTTCCAGGGTTTCAACGACCGTAAGAATAGACGACCGGCGCGACAAGGACAGAGGCATGGAGGACAAGGTAAAATCGGTGATGGAGAAGGTGAGGGGTGGTTGATATTAAAGCACTGATTCTCGCTATAGACCGCGACGACGATTTCGGGACAAAGGCCGGCGTGGAGGGGCCGGTCATCGGGCGAGACGCCTGCATCGACGCCGCCCTAAAGCTCAGCCTTGCCGACCCCGAGGACAGCGACGCCAACGTCGTTTACGCGGCCGTTAAGCTTTATGGTGAGCTGAAGGAGAGCGGCGAGTTTGAAGACGTTCAGGTGGCCCTGATAACCGGACATCCCAAGGTGGGCGTCAAGAGCGACCTGGAGCTCGCCAGGCAGCTGGAGCTCGTCCTTGAGAGGTTTCCGGCCGATGGGGTTATCACCGTCACCGACGGCGCCGAGGACGAGCAGATATTCCCGATAATAACCTCGAAGGTGCCGATAATAAGCTCCCACCGCGTCGTGGTCAAACAGAGTGAGGGCATAGAAACGACCTACTACATCATCTATCGCTACATGAGGGAGATACTAAGTGATCCAGAGGTGGCAAAGGTAGTCCTCGGCATTCCCGGAATGATACTCCTGCTGTATGGAATTGCAAGGCTGATAGGGGTCTGGTACCCTGACAGCGTCAAGATAGTCTCCGCCACGATAACCGGAACAATACTCCTCCTGATAGGCGGCTACTTCTTCACCAAGGGCTTCCGCTTCAACGTCAGGGAGACCATAGCGAAGCAGTTCATCTTCGTCATATCCGTCATCGCGGGTGCCCTCATAATCAGCGGCGGCGCCATAAACGCCTACTTCAGACTGGAGGAGTACGCCAAGGAGATAATAGGCGGCTGGCCCGGAACGCCGCTCCTGGCAACGCTCATCTACATAAACGCCATAGCGGCCCCGCTGATAATCGGAATCTCCGTGATGATAATGGGGAAGAGCATACAGGCGTACCTCCGGAAGGACTACCACATATGGTACTACGTTTCGGCGCTCCTCCTGATGCCCGCGCTCTGGATAACCATCGACCTGACGACCAGGTACGCGATGGCCATACTCACGATATCCGACATAGATGTCTTCGCGAAGTTCCTGCTCGCCCTTGCGGACGTGGCGGTGGCGGTTCTCGTTGGAATCTACATGAGGGGAAAAGTTAGAGGATGGGAGAGAGTTGAGACTGGAACGAGCGCTTGATGAGTACGAAAAGCGGAAAAAGAAGGCCGAGAAAGAGGTTGAAAAGGTCAGGAAGAAGTACAGGGAGCACCTTAAGAAGAAAATCCGGGAGATTCTGAAGAAAATAGACTCCCTGGAGAAGAAGGACGTTCCCGGGAACGTGGACGACAACATAAAGAAAATCGTCATCGCGGAGAAGAAGAACTACGTCACGGCATTGAGAAACGCGCTGGCCAGCATAGAGACCATGGACGACCTCGGAAAGCGCCTTCCTGATCTAGCCAAGCTCCACGTGGGACATGGAAAGTACCTCCTCCTAATCTTCGAGAAGGACGTCTACGCCATCAACCGCCTGCTGAAGGAGCTCAACGAGGATTACGTGAAATACTACAACGAACTGGGCAGAAAAGGCCTGCCAGACCTCAGAGTCAGGGAACTCATCTCGGAGGTAGAAAAGACAAAGGAAAACATTGCCACCGCGGAGAGGGAAAAGCTAGAGCTGGGGAGGGAGCTGAAGGAAAAAGAAAGAGAGCTGGATGAATTCTACAGGGAACACGGCCTACAGAGGCTTGAGGAGGACATAAAAAATCTCTCCTCCTCGCTCAGAACTGCCGAGATGGAGGTTCGCTCAAAGGCATCAAAGCTCCAGAAGCCGATAAAGCGGATGCGCCTCCATGAACCGATAGCAGACGAACTCGTGGGGGACAGTTCGGTAGCCCTCAGAAAGCCGGACGAATTCATTTCCCTGCTCCAGAGGCTGTACCCCAGGCTCGACGGCAAGTACAGGAAAACCGCCCAGTGGCTGATGGAGAACCTCAAGGAAAGGGCAGACGCCATCGAGAGGGAGAGGGAGAAGCTTTCCGAACTCGAAAGGAAAAGAGACCGGATTCTGGCGGACGGAGATGCCAGGAAGAAGGAAATCTGGGAGATTCAGAGGCTCATCGAGGAGAAGGAGGCCGAGATACGGAAGCTCAAGCGCAAACTTGAGCACCTGGAGAGGGAGCTGGACGAGAGCCTGGCGAGGCTCGAAGAGATACTCGGGGAGTCAATAGAACGATAGGTTTATGAGTTAGGTTTCCCTAATTCTTTTGGGTGGTGAGCATGTTTAAAGTTGACAGGCTGCGCTTCGGAACGGCCGGGATACCCATCTCAACCCCAAAGCGCTCAACTATAGACGGGATAGCCCACGTAAGAAACCTCGGCCTCGATGCGATGGAGCTTGAGTTCGTCAGAGGCGTTAATCTGAGGCCGGAGCTGGCCAAGAAGATAAAACACGTCGCCAGAAAGCACGACGTTCTCCTGACGGCCCACGCGCCGTACTACATCAACCTGAACGCGGCGGAGAAATCCAAGGTCGAGGCCAGCAAGAAGAGGATAATCCAGAGCGCCGAACGGCTTCACGACGCAGGCGGCTGGAGCGTTGTTTTTCACGCAGGCTACTACCTCAAGCAGGATCCAGAGAAGGTCTACGAGAGGATAAAGGGCGAGATCAAGGATATAGTGAACAGCCTCCAGGACAGGGGCATCGAGGTGTGGGTAAGGCCCGAGCTGACCGGCAAGCCGACCCAGTTCGGAGACCTCAGGGAGCTGGTAAGGCTGAGCGAAGAGGTCGAGATGGTTCTGCCGACGATAGACTTCGCCCACTGCCACGCCAGGAACGTCGGAAAGTTCAACACCGCCGAGGAGTGGCGCGAGATGCTGAGCTTTATGGAGGACAGGCTCGGCAGGGAAGCCCTGGACAACATGCACATCCACATAAGCGGCATAAACTACACCTCGAAGGGCGAGAGGAACCACCTGAACCTCCAGGAGAGCGACATGAACTGGGAAGACCTGCTGAGGGTCCTCAAGGAGTTCAGGGTCAAGGGCGTAGTCATAAGCGAGAGCCCGAACATCGAGGGCGATGCAATTCTGATGAAGAAGAAATACGAGGAGATAAAGACCTAATAAGCCTCGACAAGACTCGGCTGGCCGTACCATCTGTGCTCATCAACCTCGATGTGCAAATCGAGCGGTTCGAGGGGTTTGACTTCGTAGCCCTTCTTTCTACCCCACTTCTCTATCTGCCTGAGGACGACCCTCACACCAAAGCGCGCGAGCGGATAGAAGGGAATCAGGAACGGGTTTCCACGGAGGAGCTTGGGCAACCCGCGCATGACCTCCTTCGCCAGGTGCTTCCAGGCGTAGTAGAGGTGGAGGAACTGGCCGTAGGTGATCATGTCCTCGATGCGGTAGAACTCCTCGCCCCTCAGGAGTCCCATGGGCACGAAGGCAAGCGGGGTCACCGTGAAGTGAGCCATTTCGCCGAGCCTAGCCTCAAGCTCCCTCTCCATCGTGACAATCAGCCGGGCCGTTTCTATCTCGTACTCGTCCGTATCACCGGGCAGACCGAGTATCGTCGTGTACGCGGGGAACCAGTAGTTTTTGTTGAAGACGTAGGTTCCGTTGAGCAGAACCCACGGCCACTCCTCGGGAGAGAACGGCTTCATCTTGTTGTTCATGTACCTGCCGATAAGCTCCGGGGCGGCGGTTTCAAAGCCGACCTGTATGCCGACCCAGTGGTTTGGACCGGCGTCAACGATGCCCGAGATAGCCTCTATCATGCCAGGCGCAGCCAGCGCCGCCGCAACGGTTCCGTGGGTAGGGTTCACGTTTCTTGTGTACTTCCTCGCGGTCTCAAAGAGCTCAACCACGGCATCCACGTTGGGGTAGAAGTTCCTCCTGTCCTCGACCATGTATAGAAAGATGTCCTCACTGTGCAGCCATGCGTGGTCTATTCCAGACCTGACGTTGAGCGCTATCTCAGCCTCGATTTTCTCAGGGGGTATAAAGCGCGCAACCCTCAGGTTTGGCTCGCAGAAGCGGCAGCCCCGCCCACAACCCCGCATGACCTCCACGAGCCCCTTGTAGGAGGGGGCCACGATAGTGGGTATCTCCTCCACCCTCGGCCAGTCCCTGATCACTATCGTCGCGTCGGCGCTTCCAGCCTCTATCTCCCTGAAAAGTCTTCCAGCAACGTGGTCGGCCTCCCCTATGACGACGTGGTCTATCCTCAGCATTTCCCTCTCGTCCTTCCTGAAGTCAAGCTGCCACGCTCCAGGGCCGCCGACAACGAGCTTGAAGTCCAAGTTCTTCTTTTCCCTTACCGCGTTTATCCTCTCAACTAGCTCCCTGAACTTAACGCGGGTGTAGTTCCCCCACTGGCCGCCGTTGGTGAACATCATGCTTACCGGACCGAGGCCGAGGGGGTCCATCTCGTAGAGGGAAACTATCGTCGTGTCCTCTCCTATGAACCCCTCTACCTTCCGTGGGTGCGCCACAACCACTTCATCCCTCGCAAATCCCTCCCGGAGGAGCGCCGCCTCGACCTTCCGGAGGCCGTAGGGCGCTTGGAGTAAGATGCCGTCTTCATCCGGGAGCTGGGTGTCCATTACCCGGAAGACCCACTTGGGGAGTTTGTCGTAGGGCGCACAGCCGAGAAAGTCAAGCAGGGGGACGTCGTGGTACGTGCTCGTCAGGGTCTCGTCCAGTGTGAAAACAATCCTAGTCATCTCTGATCACCACATACATCTGAAGAAAAAATTGCATATTTAAGAATTTCTGTTTTCCAGAAATATCATAGTGCCAATTTAGAATATTCCAATTAATAACTATGAATTAGAGTAATACAGAGTGGAAACCCGACACATGCTTCCCAAATCATGATGCCCGAAGGCGGTGGTGATCTCAGTATGCGTACTTAATGCAACATTGTCTCCTCAATGAATTACGTTGAAACCAACCCTCGGCCTGATGTGGGCCCCCACTGGAACATCTATTGTTACTTTGTGACCATTAAAAGTCAGTATCTACGGAACAACAGTATTCATGTATGTCCTTAATTATTCATATTGTGTGTAAATTATTTTGTTTTCTAAAAAAACTTATATACTTTTGAACATAGTTAGGACTGCCCGCTGGGGCAGTGGGGTGGCACCATGAGGTCAAGGAAACTGCTCGGAGTTCTCCTGCTCGGGGGACTCCTCTTCGGGTTGGTGTCAGCATGGAGACCGCTGGTCCCCACAGCAACATCACCCTGCAAAGAAGTCTGGGACCACGACGTTGATGAGAAGAGCTGGGGCGCTTCTAAGCTCGTCTGGGTCGGCGTCCACGCCAAGGTTCTCGTCTGCAACGGAAGCTTCGTTCGCATAATCATAGACCCGACTCCGAACCACAGATCACCTCGCTTCGTGGTGAATGCTCAGGATGTTACAGTGCTTGAAAACGGTAAATACGTGAAAGATGACCTAAGTGAAGCCGGAGCTTGGATTACATACATTGACCCAGAAACAGGAAAGAAATCCCAAGTTTACGCAAGAATCCCTCATCTGTGGCCCCGACGCCAGGAGGTGAACCTTTGAAGGCCAGAGCTTTTTCGCTTCTTTTCATTTTTATTCTTTTCTCCTCCCCGGTTAGTGCATTCACTCCACCCTCCTGGTTCAAAAACGGAACGTACGTGACGTACGCGGTGCTACCAGGGAAAGAGAAGTACGAAGGCTATCCCAACATGCTCTTCTACACTCCCAGCAAGCTCTCTGATGAAACCCTGAATGCTTTCATCGACGTGCTCGAAAATGGCCCCAACTCCTGCCAAAAACTCAAAGCCAAGATAGAGAACTCAGGCAGTGAATATCCTCTCTATGGTTTGTCCGTTTTCGGTCCGATTTTTGTGACGTTTAACCTCACGAACGTGACGAATTCTTCCGCTGTGGTTGTGGTTACATTAACGCTGACCAACTTCACTCCCACCTTGCATTGCACTGTCAGCTCTTTAACCCTCCGTGGAAGGCTTTTCCTGAATGTGACGGACGGGTATTACTACCTCAACGGCACTAAAATAGGTCGACCTTCATTCTTCATCCTTCCCTACCACCTTCCGGAGAGGAAGGATCTGCTTTACAAAGCATCAATACTGAGGAGGCACGGTTTCACGCTGGTTGGTGACCTTGAGGTGAGCAACGTAACCTTCACCCAGGGCAAGCTCGTGCACACATTCGTTAAAACCTTCCACCCGCCGTTGATAGGAGTCAAATCAAACAGGCAACCAATACTCTACCAGAAAAAGGGTTATCTGAGCTCGTCCATTGGCATGGACTCTCTCTATGACATCGACACCGGCGTGGCGGTCTCAATTGGGGACTTGCCATATCCCGAACTCTACACCCTCGGCGTGGTGAAAGGGCACATCTTTAACCATTACTCCGCGGAGATGAACGATAAAATCGACTTCTCCAGGGAGTACTGGCCTTACGAGTTCGTTCTTTATGAGACGAACATCAAGTTCCCGGAGGAGAGGATCGGAAGAACTCCGGATACAATCCTCAAGTACTACCTGCTCGCTGGGTTGATTATTCTCACCGCATCACTCACCCGGAGGTGGAGAAAGTGAAGAGGCTATTTTTAATGGGGTTGCTGTTGACTGCCATCTTCAATCCCACAGCACAGAGAGCACTGGCCAGCTCTGCTTACGGTGTCCTCACGATAGAAGGGGCCAACCTCACGGTTGAAGTTCACGGCGTTGGAGTTTTTAACACCCCAATAACTCTCGTCCTTCCAGTAGGGAACTACACCGTAACCGCGGAGGGTCAAGTTGGGCTTGAGGCCAAAGTCTTCGTCAGCACTTCAAAACTCGTGAGGGTGGAATTCAGCACAGCTATGCCTGATGAGTTGGTGGAGGGAAACCTCACGATCCTCGGCGTTAAAGTGACGTACGACTGGTGGAAGAATCACCCAAAGTACAACTCCCCACCAAGCCTCCACCCTCGGATACGCGGGTGCGGAGAGGTATGGAGTCCATTTTATTACACGGACAGACCCCTGCCGATGACCCTTGAGGACGTTGGGGACACCATTGCAAAGCTCACCATCAACGGCACTATAATGCCCTGTTACCTGCAGAACAGTACTCAAGACATAAGCGGAAAACTAGAGTACATCTTCTACACGATTGTGGGTCCCTTTGGAACCTTCGGAACATCGCTCAAAAACACAAGCTTCATACCCCCACTCTCCTCCGTTAAAGTAACTTCTGATGTGCCCTACGTGGAGGGCTACCTCTACAACGTCAGCGCTGCCTCGATGGTGACTCCCTTCACCCTAATCCTGCCCGTGATTCCCCATGATATTTACAACGTCACCGCCGTGGATTACTACGGGGGTACCCTTATAATAGACCATATTCCAAAGATAGACACTTATAACCTGAGCGTCGGCGTCAACCACACTCTTCTGACGGCGGTTGTCAAACTCAAACCAAGGGAGAAGTACGCAATCAAGTACCACCTGAAAACCGCAAAGAAGCTAATAACAGTTAAAGAAGAACCCGCCGAACTCTACAATCTCAGAATCTCCACAAAACCCGAGAACGCCAAGTTCATTATCACTGACGGAATCCTAGTGGCAAACGGCACAAGCCCCACAACACTGTATCTACCAAAAGGAAACTACAAGGTGACGGCATTCGCCAACGGGAGCGGAGCAGTAAAGAACTTTTCACTCCCAGAAACTTCAGAGGTCGAACTCACCCTGAAGCCGCTACCCGCGATGCTAATCCTCAACATCACCCCCAAGAACGCTTCCATAACCGTTGACGGCAAGCCAGTCGAAAACACCACCCTCACTCTTGCCCCGGGCGAGCACTGGATTTACGCCTCAGCCAGCGGGTACGTACCAGACAATATCTCCATAGTGCTTTCCCCAAACGAGTCCAGAACCTTGAGAGTAATCCTAAAGCGCCTTCCCTCCCTTAGGATTGAAACTAAACCCGCTGGAGCCCTCGTCAGGATCAAAAACACCACCTGCACGAGCCCATGCAAGCTTACGCTAAAGCCCGGAAGCCACACCATTGAAGTCTCACTGAATGGTTACCAGAACGAGACTGCTTCCGTGTACCTAACTGCTGGAGAGAGCAAGAACGTCTCAATAACTCTCAAACCCATTAAAACCCAGAAGACCACCACACCCCTAAACCCTGTCCAGAGTACTACCGCACCGGCTACTCCCACCCAAGGAGCAAACTTCTCAACGGACGCTTCCAGTGAACATTCTACCATCTTAAAGCTCCTCCTCCTTGGCTTGCTAATCCTTGGGCTAGGATTTGCGCTAAGAAGGAGGTAAACGAATGGAAAGAAGATTCAAAAACCAAAAATGGACCGTGAGAGTCATTAAAACATCACCCGCATTTTTCATTTTTCTCCTCCTATCCCCCCAGGCCAGTGCCTTTACTCCACCCTCCTGGTTCAAAAACGGAACGTACGTGACGTACGCGATTTTCCCAGGGGAAGGTGAGGACGAGAAGGGCTTTAATCTCCTATTACCCTCCCTAATGCCCCCCAAAGATATTATCAAGTTCAGGCCTTATGTTGGCGATTACATAAAGCACGATGCACTTTTTGACGTTGATACTTACGGACCCACCTTCCTGACCATCAGGCTTTACAACGTCACCAACTCCTCAGCACTTGTGAACATTACACTGGAGTTCAGGAATGCCACACTTGGGCGCTCCAAGCCAATAAAAAGCCTAACCCTTTCAAGAACGCTCCTGTTGAACCTCACTGATGGCTACTACTACCTGAACGGCACGCGCATTGGAATGCCCTCATTCTTCATCAGCACATCAAACCTGCCCCCCAAGGGAAAAATTTTCCTGAACTGTAAACCCCTCAGAGAACGCGCCTTCGCATGTAACGACCTCAAAGTGTCCAACGTAAGCTTCGAGTCCAAAAAGACCGTGATAACCTTCGTTAAAAAGTTCCATCCGCCCCAAGTGAAAGTATCCCTGGGAACCCTTTCCCTAACGACCACAAAACACGGGAACTTGGCCCTTACAGGAATCTCATGGACAATCTATGATTTTGACACAGGCCTCGCAATATCCCTCGATACCATTACCTCCCCAGAATTCATCGCCCTCGGGATAATCTGCCCCAGCACGTACAACCACTACTCTGCTGAAATGAACAAGAAGCTGGACTTCTCCAAAGAGTACTGGCCCTACGGGTTCGTTCTTTATGAAACGAACATTCAATTCCCAAAGGAAGAGACTGGGAGAGCACCTGACACGCCGCTTAAATACTACCTCATCCTTGGAATCACCCTTCTCATCACATCACTCATCCGGAGGCTGAGAAAATGAAGCTAAAAGGACTGCTCCTGCTTGGAGTTCTCCTGTTTGCCTTGTGCCCCAACGTCAATGCTGGCAACACTGCATACGGAGTCATGAGCATTAAGGGGATCAAAAGAGTCACGATTGATGGTGTAGGAACCTTCAAGGCACCTGTTGTCCTCGTTTTGCCCACCGGCAACTACACCGTTAGAACAGAAGGAGCGGTCAAACTTGAAGCGAGAGTCTTCGTGAACGGGTCGAGACTCGTCGAAGTGGAGTTTGAAGAGGCCAAGCTAAAAGATCTCGTTAGAGGAAACACCACAATCCTCGGCGTTAAAGTCACATACAACCAATGGAGGGCATACCCGAAACTCAATGGCACGCCAAGCCTCGGCCTCATAGGGGGATGCGGAGGAGGGGTAGGGCCAGGCTATGGAACTACAAAACCCTACCCAATGAGCCTTGAGGACGTGGATAATAATGTGGCCAAACTACACTTGAACAATACTATACTGCCCTGCTACCTCAAGGGCAGGAAACAGAACATCACAGGGAAACTAGAGTACTTGTTCTACACTATAGCAGGGCCATTTGGGGTTAGTGGTGTTGGACTCAAGAACGCGAGTTTTGTTACGCCTTTGTCCTTAGTGAATGTGAATGCTGATGTGGATTACGTTGTGGGGTACCTCTTCAGCATGAGCGCGGCTTCAATGGTCACGCCATTTAAACTCATCCTCCCAACAATACCAGAGGACTTTTACAACGTGACGGGAGTGACTGAAGAGGGAGACGTCATCAGGATTGAGCACGTTCCCAAACTGGACGTGTACAACCTGAGCGTGGGCGTTAACCACACTCTCTTAACCGCCGTAATCCAGCTCAAACCCAGGAAACGGTACAGCATCACATACAGCCTTAAAACAGCCTTAAACCTCATTAAGGTTAAAGAAGAGAGCGTGAAACTTTACAAGCTCATTGTGAGCACGAGCCCAACACCTGCAGAAATCGTGATTAACGGGAGCGCGGTAGCACACGGTCATTCAGGGGAAGTGTTTTACTTGCCCGCTGGAGAGTACATGATCACAGCATTCACTAATGAGAGCGGGGCCATCAAACGCTTCAGAATACCCGAAGTGAGCACTATTAACCTCACACTAAAACCCCACCCCGCGAGATTAACACTCCACACTACACCAGAGGACGCTCTGGTTGTTATAGACGGTAGAACCGTCAACAACACGAGTGTGACGCTTTCGCCTGGTGAGCACCAGATTCTAGTATCGGCCAATGGCTACGTCGCGGAGAACCTCAGCGTACTCCTCACCCCAAACGAGTCCAGAACCCTAAGAGTGGCCCTAAAGCGCCTCCCCTCCCTGAGGATTGAAACTAAACCCGCCGGAGCCCTTGTCAGGATCAAAAACACCACCTGCACGAGTCCGTGCAGGCTTACGCTAAAGCCCGGAAGCCACACCATTGAAGTCTCACTGAATGGTTACCAGAACGAGATTGTTTCTGTATACCTCAATGCTGGGGAAAGCAGGAATGTCTCAATAACCCTCGAACCCGTTGAAACCCAGAAAACAAGGACACCCCTAAACCCTGTCCAGAGTACTACCGCACCGGCTACTCCCACCCAAGGAGCAAACTTCTCAACGGACGCTTCCAGCGAACATTCTACAGCCTTAAAGCTCCTCCTCCTTGGCTTGCTAATCGTTGGGTTGATCTTCGCACTAAAAAGGAGGTAAACGAATGAAAAGAAGATCCAAAGACCAAAAATGGACCGTGAGAGTCATTAAAACGTCACCCATCCTTTTCATTTTTATTCTTTTCTCCTCCCCGGTTAGTGCCTTCACTCCACCCTCCTGGTTCAAAAACGGGACGTATGTTACATACGTAGTTTACTCTGACAGTGATGCTTTCAATGGAGTTGATGTTCTCACCTCCCTCCTCTCCGAGAGAAACCTGAGGGAGATAGTTGGTAAGCTCAATGAAAGTGACAAGGAGTGTATTGATGTGAGGGAATACTTCGACAGGCCCGAGGGCCTAGTGAGCCTCCTTGTGAGCGGCAAAATGCTCCTTACATTTAATCTGACCAATGTCACCAACTCTTCCGCGGTTGTTAAAGTCACCCTGGAGCTCCACAACACCACAATCCCCTGGTGCAACATCGGTAACGTCACGCTGGAGAAAGAGCTCTTCCTGAATCTCACCGACGGGTACTACTACCTCAACGGCACTAAACTGGGCAGGCCTTCCTTCTTCATCCTCCCCTACAGCCTCCCAGAGAAGGACGAACTCTTTGTAACCACAGACCTGCTCCGAAAACACAGTTTCACCTGCAATGACATTAAAATTGCAAACGTCAGTTTTAAGGGGGAAGAAGTCATCCAGACATTTTCGGATAAGGTTATCCACACGTTTGTAAAAAAGTTTTATCCCCCCCACATTTATGTCAGGTATTCCCAGTTCTACCTTAGTAGCACAAAACACAGAATCTCCCTTACGGGCATTTCCTTCGCAACATATGACCTCGACACGGGTGTTGCCACGTCGCTTGAGCCGATAACCTCTCCGGAACTCCTCGCTTTGGGTATCGTGACTGTCAGAGAGTACAACTACTATTCCGCCAAAATGAACAAAAAGCTGGACTTTTCAAAGGAGTACTGGCCGTACGGGTTCGTTCTTTATAAAACAAACATCCAGTTCCCCAAAGAACAGACTGGCAAAGCCCCGGATACTGTCCTCAAGTACTACCTCCTCCTTGGGCTCGTCATTCTAACCGCATCGCTCTTAAGGAGGTGGAAGAGGTGAGGTTGAAGGGACTGTTCCTGCTTGGAGTCCTCCTGCTCGCGCTGATGGCAATTACCCCTGTGGATGCTAATGAACCAGCCTATGGCATTTTGAGTATACGTGGAGACGTGGATGAGGTCACCGTTCCGGAAATCGGGACGTTTAAAGTCCCTGTCTCTCTCGTCCTCCCCGTCGGAAACTACACCGTTAAAGTGAAGGGAGACGTCGAGCTTGAGGCGAGGGTTTTCGTGAACTCTTCAAGGCTCGTCGAGGTGGAGTTCAGAAAGGGAAACCCGGGCGACCTTGTTAAGGGCAACCTCACAATCCTCGGCGTTAAAGTGACGTACGACCAGTGGAAGAACTACCCAAAGTACAACTCCCCACCAAGCCTCGGCATTAAACGGGGCTACGGGGTAGGGGCAGGTTATGGCACCACGGTTCCATACCCAATGAGTCTCGTGGACGTGGGCAACAGTGTGGCCAAACTCCTCCTGAACAACACAGTGATGCCTTCCCTCTCTTACACCCTGGCAGGGCCCTTTGGTGTTGTTGGCGTTGCACTCAGGAACGCGAGCTTTATAACGCCCCTCTCTGCCGTCAGCGTTGCCTCTGACATACAGTACGCAAAGGGGTACCTGTTCAACATTAGTGCAGCCTCGATGGTGACTCCCTTCACCCTAATCCTGCCCGTGATTCCTCACGATGTGTACAACGTCACCGCCGTGGATTACTACGGGGGTACCCTTATAATAGACCATATTCCAAAGATAGACACTTATAACCTGAGCGTCGGCGTCAACCACACTCTTCTGACGGCGGTTGTCAAACTCAAACCAAGGGAGAAGTACGCAATCAAGTACCACCTGAAAACCGCAAAGAAGCTAATAACAGTTAAAGAAGAACCCGCCGAACTCTACAATCTCAGAATCTCCACAAAACCCGAGAACGCTAGATTTATCATCACGGACGGGATTTTGGTGGTAAATGGCACAAGCCCCGCAACACTGTATCTACCAAAAGGAAACTACAAGGTGACGGCATTCACCAACGGGAGCGGAGCAGTAGAGAACTTTTCGATTCCGGAGACTTCAAAAGTTGAACTCACCCTGAAGCCGTTACCCGCGATGCTAATCCTCAACATTACCCCCAAGAATGCTTCAATAACCATCGACGGCGAGGAGGTCAACAACACGAGTGTGACGCTTTCGCCCGGCGAGCACTGGATTTACGCCTCAGCCAGCGGGTACGTACCAGACAATATCTCCATAGTGCTTTCCCCAAACGAGTCCAAGAACATGAAGGTAGCCCTAAAGCGCCTTCCCTCCCTTAGGATTGAAACTAAACCCGCTGGAGCCCTCGTCAGGATCAAAAACACCACCTGCACGAGCCCATGCAAGCTTACACTAAAGCCCGGAAGCTACACCGTCGAGGTCTCTCTGAAGGGTTACCAGAACGAGACTGCTTTCGTGTACCTAACCGCAGGAGAGAGCAAGAACGTCTCAATAACTCTCAAACCCATTAAAACCCAGAAGACAATGACACATTCAAACCCCGGCACCACCTCACCGGCCACTCCCACCCAAGGAGCAAACTTCTCAACGGACGCTTCCAGCGAACATTCTACCGCCTTAAAGCTCTTCCTCCTTGGTTTGATAATCCTTGGGTTGATCTTCGCACTAAAAAGGAGGTAAACAAATGAAACAAAAGTCCAAGGGCCTGGAATGGAGAGTAAGAATCTTTAAAACATTACCCGCATTTTTCATTTTCCTCCTCCTATCCCCCCAGGCCAGTGCATTCACTCCACCCTCCTGGTTCAAAAACGGAACGTACGTGACGTACGCGATTTTCCCAGGGAAGGAGAGGTACAAGGACATGCCCATACTCATGCCCACTTACATCCCAGCACTACTCCCTGCGAGGGATTGGGAGGTTTTTATGAATGCGCTTGAAAATGGTTCGAAGGACTGCATTGAGTTTAAGAAGGAGATAGAAAGCCCGCGGTACCGTTCAATCTGGGACTGCTTTCACGTTTATGGCCCCGTTTTTGTGACGTTCAACATTACCAATGTTACTAACTCCACCGCCGTAATCCTCGTAACGCTGAAAATGATGAACGTCAGTCCAACAGTTTACTGCACCCTCAAATCTCTAACTTTCCAAGGAAAAATCCTGTTGAACCTCACCGACGGTTATTATTACCTCAACGGCACTAAAATAGGTCGACCTTCATTCTTCATCCTTCCCTACAGCCTCCCTGAGAAGGGTAGTCTGCTCTATAGGGCCTCCCTCCTGAGGAAGTACGATTTCCAGCTCGTAGAGGATTTAACCGTTAAAAACGTAACCTTCAAGGAGGGCAAACTCGTCCACACCTTCGTTAGAACCTTCCATCCGCCCCTCATAGCGGCAAAATCAAGCAGGAAGCCGATACTCTACCAGAAGGCAGGCTACCTGAGCTCCTCCCTTAGAATTGATTCGCTCTACGACTTAGACACAGGGGTAGCGGTTGACATGAGCTTCCCATACCCTGAACTGTACTCCATCGGGATAGTGGAAGGGGATGATTTCAACCCATATTCCGCTGAACTAAACGACAAAATTGACTTCTCAAAGGAGTATTGGCCGTATGAGTTCGTTCTCTATAAAACAAACATCCAGTTCCCCAAGGAACAGACCGGCAAGGCTCCCGATACTGTTCTCAAGTACTACCTCCTCCTTGGTCTTGCAATCCTCGGAATCGTCGGAGTTTTGAAGTTAAGGGAGGTGCGGAAGTGAAAGCCGTTAAAATCATCCCCCTCCTGCTCATCCTCCTCTTATCCCCCCTGGTTAGTGCCCTCACTCCGCCCTCCTGGTTCAAGAACGGGACGTATGTCACATACGTAGTTTTTGCCAGCAATACAAAGAAGGGTGTTAACGATTTATTTTTCTTCACAGAGCTTATGTCGGAAAAGAATAAGAAAGCACTGCTTGAGGGGATAGACAACTCCAGTGATGAGCAGTGCGAGGATGTTAAACGTGTGCTCTTAGAGTCTGGCCATGTTGGTGATCCGGTTGTAACCGACAAGTTGCTCTTGACTTTTAGGATAGTTAATGTCACGAACTCCTCCGCGGTGATTAAAATCACCTTAAAGCTCTATAACACTACAATCCCCTGGTGCAATCTCGGTAACGTTACGTTAACAGGAAAGCTACTTTTGAACTTTACTGACGGCTATTATTATTTTAATGGCACTCAAATTGGCAGGCCTTCATTCTTTATCCTCCCCTACGAACTCCCAGGGAAGAAGACTCTGCTTTTCAGGGCGTCGCTTCTCAAAAAATACGGCTTTATCTCCCATGACCTCCTGGTGGAGAACGTGACGTTTGAAGATAGACGGAAAGCTTTAACCTTCATCAAAACCTTTTATCCCCCTCTCATTGAGGTCAAATCAAACCAGCCACCACTAATCTACTCGCGGAAGGGCTATCTAAGCGCGTCCTTAATAACAAACACCATTTATGACTTAGACACTGGGGTGGCCATTGGCATATGGCCGGCACCTTGGCCGGAACTTTATATCCTTGGAATAATAAACGGGGGGATATCCAACTACTATTCCGCCAAAATGAATAAAAAGCTGGACTTTTCAAAGGAGTACTGGCCGTACGGGTTCGTTCTCTATAAAACAAACATCCAGTTCCCCAAAGAACAGACTGGCAAAGCCCCCGACACGCCCCTTAAGTACTACCTGCTACTCGGGCTCGTCATTCTAACCGCATCGCTCTTAAGGAGGTGGAAGAGGTGAAGTTGAAGGGACTGTTCCTGCTTGGAGTCCTCCTGCTCTCCCTACTGCCCGCCGTCAATGCCAGCAACATCGCATACGGCGTCCTGAGCATAAAGGGAGCGGGAAAAGTCACAATTGATGGGGTGGGCACCTTTACCGCTCCGGTTGCCTTAGTCCTCCCCGCCGGCAACTACACCGTTAGAGTGAAAGGAGACGTTGAGCTCGAGGCGAGAGTCTTCGTGAACCATTCAAAGCTCGTCGAGGTGGAGTTCAGGAAGGGAAACCCGGGGGAGCTCGTTGAGGGCAACCTCACAATCCTCGGCGTTAAAGTGACGTACGACCAGTGGAAGAACTACCCCGTTTACAACTCCACGCCAAGCCTCGGCGTTGGGCGGGGATGCGGAGGCGGCTGGAGCCCCTTTTACTACACAGACAGGCCCTTCCCCATGACCTTAATGGACATCGGGAGCACCGTTGCAAAGCTCCTAATCAACGACACAGTGATGCCCTGCTATCTCAGGGACGGCACGCAGGACATAGACGGGAAGCTTGAGTACGTCTCCCATACGATTGCAGGGCCCTTTGGTGTTGGTGGTGGTGCTGTACTCAAGAACGCGAGCTTTATAACTCCCCTATCCGCCGTCAGCGTTGCCTCTGACATACAGTACGTTAAGGGCTACGTCTTCAATGCCAGTGCGGCCTCGATGACGACCCCGTTTACCGTAATCCTGCCGGTGATTCCCCGCGATGTGTACAACGTCACGGGGACGAGTACGGACGGGGACGTCATAAGAATAGAGCACATTCCAAGGATTGACACCTACAACCTAAGCGTCGGCGTCAACCACACTCTTCTGACGGCAGTTGTCAAACTCAAACCAAAGGAGAGGTACAAAATAAGTTACAATCTCAAGCGCGCCCGTGACCTGGTGCGCGTTACCGAGGAGAAAGTAGAGCTCCACCGAATAACGGTTAGAACGGATCCGGAGGGAGCATCGCTCGTCATCAGCGGCGCCGTCCTCGTCAGGGGCACTTCTCCCGCCACATTCTACCTGCCCACCGGAAACTACACCGCAACGGCATTTCTCAACGGTAGCGGTGCTGTGGAGAGCTTCAGCATCCCGGGGAGGGAAGAGATTAACCTCACGCTTAAGCCCCTCCCCGCGACTCTCACCCTCAACGTCACCCCCGAGAACGCTTCAATAACCATTGACGGCGAGCAGGTCAAGAACACGAGTGTGACGCTTTCGCCTGGTGAGCACCAGATTCTAGTATCGGCCAATGGCTACGTCGCAGAGAACCTCAGCGTACTCCTCACCCCAAACGAGTCCAGAACCTTGAGAGTAATCCTAAAGCCCCTCCCAGTTCTAGTTGTCGACACAAAGCCAGCTGGAGCAAGGATTAGCGTCGGGAACCAGGCCTGCGCCAGTCCCTGCAGGCTAACCCTAACCCCCGGCCACTACGTTGTCACTGCGTCGCTGGAGGGCTACGAGAACACGAGTGCTGGAGTTTACCTAGAAGCCGGGGAGAACGCCAGCGTAACGCTGACCCTTGAAAAAATCAAACAGGAGCGAACGACCAGCAGTGCGCCTGCGATTACTCCAACATCCACAACCTCAAGTGATCGCCCCTCCAGCGCTTCACTGCTGGACACCGGCAAGGGAGTGGAGCTCAAGCTCCTCGTTCTCGTCTTAGTCTTTGGGATTACCCTACTCCTGCTCAGGCGGAGGTGAGCGAATGGGACGCGTCAAAGAACAGCTGAAGTGGGAATTGGAGGATCCCTACGTGGCACTCATATTTGTTTTCAGCTTCATCCTGCTCGCGGTGACGTTCTACACCACTCTCTTCAGCATTAACGCGAACGTGATGCCCATGGGCCTGGAGATGGCCAGGGAGCAGGCGGCCGCGGGGACGGCCATACTTTTCCCTGGACTCTCCGATAAGTCCTCCGCAATCTTCGCCATTACCGGCGTTCTCCTTGCATCCCTTACCATCCGCTACGACAGAGACACGCGGGTTGCAAAGAGCGTCTACTCCCTTCCCGTCAGGAACTACGAGGTTATCCTAGCGAAGTTCATTACGGTCTTCACCGTCCTCTTCCTCTCAGCCTTCAGTGCGGCTTTTGTTGCCTACATCTACGCCTACGGAGACAGCCCCGGCATGATTAAGGAGGGAATGCTCGGTCAGCGTTACCTGCTCATACACCTCATGTACTGGCTTGAAGCATCCCTGTACGTGTCGGCCCTGTCGTCCCTAATAGCTCTCCTGAGCCCCGGCACGTTCGCATCGATCCTGGGAGGGATTACAGTAATGTACATCCCGGAGATTCTTGACTGGGAATTCCTGCCCCCGAGGATTTTGAACGACGGACTCGTAAAGGCGCACGCCGTGTTCTGGGATCCCGGAGAGAAGCTGAGCGTTTTCTTCAACACGACGTTCTACGCCGGCCTGCTGCTCCCGCTGGTCGTTCTATCACTCACGCTCGTTCTGAGCGAATGGAGGGATGTCTCGTGAGGCTCATAAAAGCGTTCCTCCTAGCCCTGCTGCTCTTCACCCTCCTTTCATTTCCGCTCCAGGAAAAGGCCCTCAGGACATCGACCTCCGGCATTGTAAGCCAGGAGAGAGGTTTTGTGCTTCCCTCAGCAGGTGTCCTTCGCGTGACGACCAACGCCGGAAAGGGCGCGAATTACAGCGTTTCATTCTACGACCCAGAGGATAACAGGTTCCTCATCAACGAGACTCCAAAGGGTCAGCTCAACGGGTACTTAAAAATTGAGCACGCCGGTTATTATTTCGCTCAGGTAACGAGTTACTATGCCCCGGTCACCTTAGCGTACAGGATGACTTCAAAGTACCCATCAAAGCGGATTTTGGAGATAAAATACTTTATCGGCGGAACTTCGGCGATACTGCTCGCATTACTGCTTTTTAGGGAGGTGAGAAGATGATCACTGCAGAAAACCTGAGCAAGCGTTTTGGAAAGCTCGTGGCCCTTGACTCGGTCAGTGTAGAGATTGGGAAGGGATTCACCCTTATCCTCGGCCCGAATGGCGGGGGCAAGAGCACTTTCCTGAACCTGTGCGCGGGCCTCTACAGGCCAAGCTCGGGAAGGATTGAGGTTCTCGGCGAGGCTCCGTGGAGCAACGAAAGGGTCAAGTCCAGGCTCGGCGTCTCCTTTGACCCGCCGTCACTCCCAAAGCACAGGGCCGGGCGGGAGTGGCTTGAGTACATTGCAAGGTTCAAGGGAGCCGATGAGAGCGACGTTCTGGAGAGTGCTGAAATGTTCTCGGTTACGGGTTTTCTTGACAGGCGGATTGGCGAGTACTCCGCGGGTATGCTGAAGCGGCTTTCTTTGGCTCAAGCCTTCATCGGAAAACCCGAGTTAGTCCTTTTGGACGAGCCCCTTGCAAACCTCGACTTCAAAGGAATAAAGGAGGTCTCGGAGACGCTCGGAAAGCTCGCGAATGAGGGGTTGAACATCGTGGCAGTATCCCATATATGGCGTCCCCTTATCGGCTTTGCCGATGAGGTAGTGGTCATAGCCGCCGGAAAGGTTGTTCTGAAGGGCGGCCCCCAAGAGGTCATCCCGCAGATTGAGGAGATATGAGGGCCCGCCCACCCATCCCATAATTTTTGAGTATCCCCAAAACCCGCTCAGGGGGCAGTGCGTACCTCACGTGTCCGTTTCCCTCGACGGTTCTGGCCTGCAGGAGCGCGTTGATTACAGCCTCCTCAGTGGCTTCGGCGGCTGCTCTGAAGAGCCGGCTCAGAGCGTTGTCGGGCAGGAAGCTGAGCAGATGGGCCTCCTTATCCAGCGGAACGGTCTGGGCTGTGGAGAAGGCCAGAACCACGTCGCCGCTCCCGTGGTAGGCGTAGCCCCCGGTTCTCGCGAGCCCGACAACCGCCCTCTTCCCCAGCCTTCTCAGCTGCCTCGCTGTCAGGGGAGCGTTCGTGGCAACCACCATCGAGATGCTCCCCCTTCCGGAGGTTCCCCTGCCCGGGTAGTCCTTCAGCTCAAGGCCAACGGGGACCCCTGCTATCGTCAGGTCCTCCCTCCTGCCGAAGTTCGCTAAGACGAGGGAAGCAACCGTATACTCCTCGCCGCCGATTTCAACGACCCTCGACGATGAGCCTATGCCGCCCTTGAACTCGAAGGCGCTCATTCCGGTGCCGGCGCCAACCGAGCCTTCCTCAAAGTCGAGTTTCGCGTTTTTGAGGGCCTCAAAGTAGTGCCCCTCCCCCACGGCGAGCTTCCTTATGTTGTTCAGGTAGGAGTCGTTGCACTCCATCACGAGCGGGGAGACGCTCCTAAGCTCCGGATTCAGCTCGATCATGTGCTTGACCATAGCGTTCGCGACCGTATAGACGCTCAGCGTGTTGGTTAACGCTATGGGTGTCTCAATGTAGCCCAGCTCATCGACCTGGACGAAGCCTATCGGCTTGGAGAAGCCGTTCATGACGAAAGTCGAGGCAAAAAGCCTCTCCCTGTAGGGGTTCTTGACGGGAGGAAGCAGAACGGTAACCCCGGTTCTGATGTCGTCTCCATCGATTATCGTTGAGTGACCGACTTTAACGCCCAAATCCGCTATTGAGTTCCTTTTTCCGTGAGGGTGAAGCCCGATCCTTATTCCCAGCTCGGGAGCCTTCATGGTATCACCGGTGATAAATAGCATGCCGGATTTAACAACCTTGCCCAATCAATACTTATAAACCCCCAAAACCGAGTTTTGCCCATGAGGGTGAAGCCTTCGAAGCTCTTCCTGCTCATCCCTCTGGCCTTCCTCCTCATCTTCTTCTACGTCCCGTTAGTCAGTATTCTAAAAACCGGCCTCTGGGAGAACGGCTTCACCCTCAAACACCTCTCCGCCGTTCTGGCCAACGACTACCACAGGAGGGTCATCCTTTTCACGATAGGGCAGGCGATAGCCTCAACCCTCCTTACCCTGGCACTCGGCCTTCCAGGGGCGTACATATTCGCCAAGTACGACTTTCCGGGGAAGGGCACCATAAAGGCTGTCTTAACAGTCCCGTTCGTCATGCCCAGCGTGATGGTCGCGTTGGGATACATACTCCTCTTCGGAAAGAGCGGCTTCATAACCGGCCTCATCGGCCGCGATCTGGGCATAATCTATTCCTGGAAGGGCATTCTCCTAGCTCACGCCTTCTACAACTTTCCGATAGTTATACGCATGGTCTCGTCGCTGTGGCAGCGCGTGAATCCCCACTACGAGGAGGCCGCGATGGCATTGGGGGCGAGGGGCTGGACGCTCTTCCGCAAGGTTACCCTACCGATGATATCCCCGGCGATTTTTGCCTCGGCGATGCTCACCTTCGTGTTCTGCTTCCTGAGCTTCTCGATCCCCCTCATCATCGGCGGCTACCAGTACGCCACGATAGAGGTGGACATCTTCACCTCGATAATGGTGCTCCTCGACTTCAAGACAGGCTCAGCTTTGGCCATAATCCAGATACTCCTCAGCATGGGCTTCATGTACCTCTACCTGAGGGCGCTCGATGCCTACGCCAAGCGCGAGGAGCAACGCGTGTTTAGAAAGCCCCGCCCCTTCACGAGGCGCGACTGGCTGAGCCTCAAGGGCCTGCTCGTTGGAATATACTCCCTAATCGTCTTTCTCTTCATAGTCTCCCCGCTCCTGGCTGTCCTCTACGACTCCCTGCGCTTCAACGATGCTTGGAGCCTCGAATGGTACAAGAGAATATTCTCGACTGAGTACAACCCGATGTTCGGGGCGACAACGCTTGACGCGGTAAGGAACTCACTCACATTCGGTCTGGCGACGATAGTCCTATCTGTTCTCGTGGCACTTCCCATAGCCTACGCCCTCCACCGGTGGAACTTCAGGGGAAAGAGGCTCTTCGACGTCCTGGTGATGCTCCCGCTGGCGAGTTCGGCCATAACCCTCGGTCTGGGATACATAAGGGTCTTCCACACCACGCCCCTCTACTTCACCGCCTGGATAATCATAGCCGCCCACACCGTCATAGCCTATCCCTTCGTGCTCCGTGCCGTTTCAACGTCCCTGAAGAAGATACAGCCGAACCTCTGGGAGGCGGCGCTGAGCTTGGGAGCCAAGGAGTGGAAGGCCTTCCTGAGGGTGGAGCTTCCGCTGGCGCTCGGTGGGGTCATCGTCGGCGCGATATTCGCCTTCGCCATAAGCATAGCCGAGCTGGGAGCGACCTACATGCTGGCCAAACCGGAGTACACCACGATGACTGTGGCCATATACAAGTTCCTCGGGGCGAGGCAGTTCGGCTCAGCCTCGGCCCTGGCTGTTCTTCTTATGGCCGTCTCAACGCTCAGCTTTCTGATAATCGAGAGGATAGGTGAGGAGGTATGGTGAGGGTAGAACTGAAGGAAGTCCTCAAGGAGTGGGAGGATTTTCGGCTTGAGATAAGCGAGCTGGCAGTTAAGGACGGCGAGTTTCTCACGCTCCTCGGCCCGAGCGGCTGCGGAAAGACGACGACGCTGAGGATGATAGCGGGCTTTGAAAAGCCGGAGAGGGGTGAGATACTCTTCGACGGAAGGCGGGTAAACGATTTACCTCCCTACGAGCGCGGGATAGGCATAGTCTTCCAGGACTACGCGCTGTTTCCCCACATGACGGTCTTCAAGAACATCGCCTTCGGCCTTGAGATGAAGAGGCTTCCAAGGGCGGAGATAGAGAGGAGGGTAAGGTGGGCGCTTGAGCTGGTCGGTCTGGAGGGCCTCGAAAACCGCTATCCGGAGCAGCTGAGCGGCGGCCAGCAGCAAAGGGTTGCCCTCGCGAGGGCTCTGGTCGTCGAGCCGGAGGTTCTTCTCCTGGACGAGCCGCTGAGCAACCTCGACGCCAAGATAAGGGAAAGGCTTAGGGGGGAGATAAAGAGAATCCAGCGCGAACTCGGCATAACGACGATATACGTTACCCACGACCAGGAGGAGGCCATGGCGATAAGCGACAGGATAGCGGTTATGAACGTCGGCCACGTTGAGCAGGTAGGGAAACCGCTGGAGCTCTACTACCGTCCAAAGACCGAGTTCGTGGCGCGCTTTCTGGGTTTGAGCAACATACTGGAGCTTAAAGCCGAGAACGGAAGGGCTTGCCTCGGCAAACTGTGCTTTGACGTCGGAAGGGAGGGAAAAGTGAGGGTATTCTTCAGGCCGGAGAGCGTCTACGTAACACCCGGCGATACCGCTGAAATCATCGACTACGAACTCCTGCCCGGCAGGATAAGGCTAAGGCTCGGGATTGGAGGGGAGGTAATCCTCGCGGAGCGCTTCCTCGACGAGCTGCCCTTCGGCGTTGAGACGATGCCCGAGCGGGTGGACGTCGAGGTGAGGAGCTTCTCGGTGCTCGAAGCGGAATGAGATGTGATTTAACTCAGTGCCATTAAAACTTCCACCATTAGGTATGGAAAGAATTAAATAGGAGAACCCCGAATATAAAGCCGGTGGGAATAGTGAAGAGGGCCCTTGCTGGCGCGCTATTGCTGGTTCTTGCGCTGGCGATCATTGCGGTCCTGGCAGGGGATAGCTCCCCTCCAAGTGCACGGGAGGAAAACTCACCGATGAACCATTCGGACGTTGAATGCTCCCTCAAAGTCAGCTCCAAGGCCCCAAAAAATGCCCTAATCGGCGGGTGGATAGACAACAGAATTACTGAGGTGACCAACGGTTCTGAGATCACACTGAAGGACTGGTTCGTCGTTTACCCCCACATGAACCTCACCTCCCCACCGGAGGGCTGGAACGCCTACCTCATCTACTGGCCGGAGAAGTTCAACCTGACGGTACCCTGCTCCATGGGCGGCTTTACAATGGCCCTGGTAGGAAGGGAAAGCGGGCAATCCTTCTACCAGGCGGTTTTAAGGAACGAAACACCCCCGAAACAGGCGAGGGACTGCTGGGGAGAGGGAAACGGGCGGTGGCTGGAACTGCCGCCGGGAAAGGCCTACTTCGCGGTCCAGTTCATTCCAACGGCCAACGCAACCTGGAAATTTACCGTCCTGACGCCGACCAAGACCTGGACGGACTTCAGGGACTATCACATCTTCTTCGAGACTCCGGTGGAGCTTAAAGCCACCTGCACCTGCCCTATAGAAACGCTGGCCGAGAGGTTTGAGGCTTCCATTAAAGCCCAGGGCTTCGAGGAGAGCGAGCTCTGGACCACACCCAGGGAAAACGACTGCTTCAAGCCCCTCAGCGTCAAGCTATACCGCAGGGGCGACGAATACCTCTACGTGGAGTTCGCCCAGGTGAAGGGTCTGGACCTGGTCAGGGTTCTCATGATACTCGCGGAGGAAAAGGAAGTCGTGAAAGCCTACGCGGAAGGTTTCACCGCGGTGGGTGATGGGGATTGAGGGTCGGCCCACCCAACATTACCTTTTGAAAGCCTCGCCCTCCAGGGGAAAAGGCCAGCCCTTCCCCTGCCCCGCCACGTTTCTTTAACATTTTTATGTCAAAAAATCTTTAAAAAACCAAGTTATTAGGCAGGGATAAGTCAAACCAGGGGTGAAGCTCATGGGATGGTTCGAGAACTACTTCGAGTTTGAGAAGCACGGCGCGGATATGAAGACCGAAATCCTGGCGGGCGTTACCACCTTCATGACGATGGCGTACATCCTCTTCGTGAATCCAGCGATCCTCAGCGATGCCATGGGTAAAGAGGCCTTCAATTCACTCGTGGCGGTTACGGCCTTAGCTGCAGGCTTCGCGACCATTCTGATGGGCCTCTACGCCAAGAAGCCCTTCGCCCTCGCGCCGGGAATGGGACTGAACGCCTACTTCGCATACAGCGTCGTCCTAGGTATGGGCTACGACTGGCGCGTCGCCCTCGCGGCGGTCTTCGTAGAGGGTCTGGTGTTCATAGTCCTCAGCGTTACCAAGGTGAGGAGTGCGATAATCCACGCGATACCCATAAGCCAGAAGTACGCAATCGGAGCCGGTATAGGCCTCTTCCTGACCTTCATAGGCCTCAACGACATCGGCCTGCTCTCCGCCAAGGTCGTCGGGCCTAAGGGCTCCGAACTCGTGATCAACGACCAGATAAACCTCATCGGAACCCTCAAGTTCACCGGACTCAACACAGGAGTCCTGACCAGCAAACCGATACTGCTCTTCTTCTTCGGGCTCTTCCTCACGATGGTTCTCATCGCGCTCCGCGTCAAGGGCTCGCTGCTCATCTCCATCATAGTCACCAGCGTCATTGGCTGGATCACTGGGGCCGCCCCCTGGCCCGAGCACCTGTTCTCAACCCCAGACATCAGCTACACGTTCATGCAGATGGACCTCCAGGGCCTCCTCAACGTCGGTGCGATAGGAGTGATATTCGCGTTCTTCATGGTGGACTTCTTCGACACCCTGGGAACGGTTACTGGCCTGAGCGCCAAGGCAGGATTCCTCACGAAGGACGGAAAGGTTCCAGACGCCGAGAAGATACTCCTAACGGACGCCATAGGCACGACCGTCGGAGCGGTCCTAGGAACCTCAACCGTCACGACCTACATCGAGAGCGCGGCCGGAATAGAGGAGGGCGGAAGAACTGGAATGACTGCGCTCGTCACGGGACTGCTCTTCCTCGGAATAGGCCTGTTCATAGCGCCGCTGGCCCAGGCCATACCAGCCTTCGCAACGGCTCCAGCCCTCGTCATTGTCGGTTACTACATGCTCAGCGCCATCAGGGAGGTGAACTTCGCCGACCACACAGAGGCCATCCCGGCATTTCTCGTGCTCATAACCATACCCTACACCTACTCGATAGCGGACGGAATAGGCATCGGCTTCATCAGCTACACGATACTCAAGCTCTTCAGCGGCAGAAAGGACGAGATACACCCACTGATGTATGCCCTGTCTCTGATATTCGTGGCTTACTTCGCCTACCTCGGCGGAGTCTTCTGACTCCATTTTCTTTTAATCAGAGAACGGCAAAAGTTGAGAGTCATTTGGATTCAGCGTTTTCTGCAAGCTTCTCTTTGATGAACTGCTTGAGAACGTAGGGGCACTGCTCCTGTATGTACTGGGCAAACTCCCTTATTCTCCGCACGGTTATCTCGCTGACGTAGTGCTCGAACTGACATGCGTCGTGCTCGGCTATCTCCGGCGGAATGCCCAGAATGTCAATGAAAAACTGCGTGAGGAGCAGGTGCTTCGAGTAGGTTGCCTCGGCTATATCCCTGCCGGCGTCCGTTAGCAGAATCCTGTCGTACTTCTCGTACTCCACCAGGCCCTTTTCCGAGAGCTTCTTCAGAGCATCCACCACGCTTGGCGGCTTGACGCGCATCATCTTGGCGATGTCCTTGACGCGGATGATCCCCTTATTTTTATGAAGGATGTACATGGTCTCAAGGTACTCCTCTTCCCTCTTGCTTACCTCCAACGACCTCACCTGATTAGGCTACCCAAAAACCTTTAAGTAGCTTTCGCACCACAGGAAACTTTACCTGCTCAAAGTTTCTTAACGTGGGCGCAGCCCTACTTCGGGGGTTTGAGAGTACAGGAAACTTTGCGCTACAAAGTTTCATCAAACTTTTGCAGAGCAAAAGTTTGTATTACTGGCGGGCCGGACGGGATTCGAACCCGCGGCCACGGGGTTAAAAGCCCCGCGCTCTAACCAGGCTGAGCTACCGGCCCACATCCGATGGGATAACTGTGGGGAGATTTTATAAGCTTTGCCCTGCAGCCTTTAAGAAAGGCCGGCGAAAAGAACACCTTCTCATCATGAGGGCAAGAATCAATCGTGCGCACAGTCACTAAAACAAAAACCCACTAACATGACCACTCAAAAAGAATCACAATCTTTTGGTCAAACTTTTGCAGGGCAAAAGTTTGTTGTGGTGGGGCCGCCGAGATTCGAACTCGGGTCCCCGGCTCCCGAAGCCGGAAGGATAGGCCAAGCTACCCCACGGCCCCATGCCCGCTGATAAGGGCAGTCGCAGGACTTATAAAGTTTACGGAACAGTTGATGAAGGTGGAGGGAAGCCCCTTGAGAATCAGCGTGATAGTTCCCACCTACAACGAGAGAGAGAACCTTGAGGAGCTCTTTAATAGGATTCAGGGAGCGCTTGAGGGTCACGATTACGAAATCATCATCGTTGACGACGATTCTCCCGATGGAACCTGGCAGTTTGCCCAGGGGCTGGGTGAAAGGTACCCCGTCAGGGTGATACGCCGCACCGAGGAGAAGGGCCTCTCCTCGGCCGTTATAAGAGGGTTTAGAGAGGCTTCTGGAGATATCTTCGTTGTCATGGACGCCGACCTTCAGCATCCACCGGAGGTTATTCCCAAGCTTCTGAGGGCCATTGAAAACGGCGCCGATATAGCGATAGCGAGCAGGTACGTTCCGGGCGGCGGCGTGAAGAACTGGTACTGGTACCGGAAGCTCATCTCCAGGGGTGCCATAATGATAGGCCGCCTCGCGCTGCCCAGAATAAGGAACGTCAAAGACCCCGTGAGCGGTTTTTTCGCCCTCAGACGGGAGGTCGTTGAAGGTGTAGACCTGAATCCGGTCGGCTTTAAAATCCTTATGGAGATTCTGATCAAGGGCAAATACGGGAAGGTAGCCGAGGTTCCCTTCACCTTCGGTCTCAGGAAAGCCGGGGAGAGCAAGCTTGGTACGAGGACGATGCTCAACTACCTCCGGCACGTTTACAGGCTCATGCGCTGGGAGGGAGAGCTGGACAGGCTCGTTAAATTCACCCTCGTCGGCCTCTCGGGTGTTCTCGTCAACGAGAGCTTTCTCTGGCTCTTCGTCTCCGATTTCGGATGGGATAAGATACTCGCCAACGTTCCGGCGACAGAGCTGGCGATACTGAACAACTTCACCTGGAACGACCTCTGGACGTTCAAGGACATCAGGAGAAAGCCCCTCTGGAGGAGGCTCCTCACGTTTCACATGGCGGCTTTAACCGGGGCCGTTGTTCAGTGGCTCATCTACGCCGGTCTCGTCTACATGGGACTGTACTACCTTATCTCCAACCTGATCGGGATAGTCGTTTCATTCGCCGTGCGCTTCATCGTCAACAGGCACGTGACGTGGGGCTAACGCCCCCGCGGCGACTCCCACAAGTGTCATCAGGTACACGAAGAGCACAAAGATGGTGAACTCCTCCCCGATTCCGGTGGGGAGCCTTTTAGACACCGCCACCGCGATAATGATAAAAAGCGCCAGGATTCCTGGAACTCCCAGAACGACAGTACTGGTGAAGAGTGAAAGCCCGTCCGCGTTCCATCGTCTTCTGAGGAGCCATGTGACCAGTGCCACGGCGACGAGGGGAAGAGCGAGGAAGAGCAGGTCAAAGAAATCGTGGCACCGCAGGCTCCATTCTACGTCCGTGATTCCGAGGCAAACGCGCTTCCTGAAGAACCAGGGGAGGTTGAGGTAGTCCTCCAGAATGAGGAGGCCGGCGGTGAACCACGGGATTATGAACCCAAAGAGCTTGCGCCGCATAGCTTCCACGTTGCGTAATAATCCTGAACACTTATAACTTTTTGGTCATAACATTAATCAGTGCGATTTTATTCCAATTTTGAATGTTAAATCTGTAACGCCCACACAGATGATTTTTTAACTTTTCCTATGCCGTGAAGTTACATAGCGTCCCCCGTTCCTTTCGAACTGTTCATCATTCCCCGATACTGGCGGTCACTTTAACCTTTAAATACCAGGACGCCCTACCCTTTCTGTGGAGGGAGTGGTGATGTACGTGGGAGAACTCCTCAAGAGCCTTGACAGGGTCTCAACCGGCGTTCCAGGGCTTGATGACGTTCTCAGCGGTGGATTCTTGCCCGGCAGGACCTACCTGATTGTAGGCCCCCCCGGTAGCGGAAAGACCACCCTGGGCATCCAGTTTCTCGTGGAGGGAGCAAAGAACGGGGAGAGGGGACTGTTCATATCCCTGTTCAAAAACCCCAATCTGATAACCCAGGAAATGTTAAGATACAACTTTGGACTGCTCGGATACGTTCAATCCAAGCGGATAATTCTTTATGACTTTGGCGAGATTCTCTTTGGGGCAGGGAAGAAGTTCACCTGGGACGAGGTTCTGGATGCCATTCTGGAGATCATAAAGCGGGAGGAGAACATAAGGCGGGTTGTCATAGACTCATTTACATCGCTGGAGTGCTCCGTGGTGGATTCGGAGAATAAGCGGGTGGCCATCGGCAAGTTCATGAGGAAGCTGTACTCCCTTGAGATAACGACCGTCATAATCTCCGAGATGCTGAGCTCGGATAAATACACCGATGAGTACTACCTCACCGACGGTGTCATAGTCCTCCACCACTTCATGCGCAACTACCAGATGATTCGGGCGCTTCAGGTGCTCAAGATGCACGGAGTCCCCCACGACAGCAACCTCAAGAGGATACGGTTCACGGACGAGGGTGTAAGGGTGTACCCGGAGGCGCCGTTTTAGCGGGTGATTCCGATGAAAGCCGACAGGGAGAGAGCGAAAAAGCTCATCAAGGAGGCTTACGAGTTTGGATACTTCATAGGCTACAAGGGACACAGCGACTGGGCCGAATGGGTCAGGAACATGAAGGAAGAGCTGTACACTGAGGCCGAGGGACTGGAAATCTACGACCTCGTCAGGGAGGCGTACGCACGCGGTAAGGCGGAGGGTGCCAAAAAACGTGAGGAGGAGATACATCTAAGCCTCATAGAGAAGGGCAGGGTCACCGAGAAGGCGCCCAGACCGAAGGTCAAGCCGAGGGCAGAGGAGAAGGAGGTTCCGGAGGAAGAGCTGAGGCGCGTTGAGTTCGCCCGGTTTCTCGAAACCACCCGGATTCTCCTTCCCCCCGACATCCTGGACTCTATGCGGCACCTAGACTTTCCAAAGATGCTCCGTCCCCGCGACTGACCTCCTCCCCGCCCCAAAGGGCTGGGCTTTCAAAAGAAAAATGGAATGTCTTAAATATCCATCGGCCAATTACTACTGGGGATAGCCATGAGACGCTTTTTAAACGAAGCCGGGGTTTTCGACCCCTCGAACGTTCTGCACTACATAGCCGAGATAAGCCAGTTCCACAGGATACAGGGTTCAAAGGAGCTCCCTGAGGCCGTTCGCTTCATCCGGGAGGAGCTAAGGATATGTGGAATCAACGCGGAGCTTTACGAGGAGTTCTACGATGGAAAAAGGTGGTTCCTAACGCTTAAGTCCCCCATAGCATGGGACCTGGTGCACGGAAGGGTGGAGGTTCTGGAGAAAACCCTGACTACTTCCCAGAGCCCCCTCGTCGTCATGGCCCACTCGCCGAGCGGAAATGCCGAGGGTGAGGTCGTGCACATAGCCAGCGAGAAGGACTGGGAGAACGCCGAGGGGAAGATAGTCCTGGTAGGAAAGGAATGGCGCGACGCCTACAGAAAGGCCAATGAGACCGGTGCCCTGGGCTTCATCGCCTACCGCGAGGGAACCGGAGATGCGATTCCATACATCGGCCTTTTCCTCTCCGAGGATGACCTGGAATGGGCAAAGATTCCCGCCGTTGCCGTTCCCGAAAGCCTGGCAAAGGGCATCGTTGGAAAGCTGAACTCCGGCGAGAGGGTTGAGGCGAGGATTGAAGTTGAGACCCAGATAAACGAGCGTCAGGTTCTGCCGATCCTCTACGCGGAGATAGGAAGGGAGCCGTTCCTTCTCTTCACCGCCCACATCTGCCATCCCAGGCCCGGTGCCAACGACAACGCCTCCGGAAGCGCCATGCTGATGGAGCTCGCGAGGGTTCTGGGAAGGCTCTACGACGAGTCCTTCCGCTTCGGCTTCGCCTTCCTGTGGATTCCCGAGTACTACGGAACCCAGGCCTTCGTGGAGAACTACGCGGGGCTGGACAGGTACTACGCCGTCATAAACCTCGACATGGTGGCCGGAAGCGAGGACAGGGCCGGCTCAACGATAATGCTCGTAAGGACTCCCCTGTCAAGGTTCTCGGTGGTTTCCGGCCTTCTGGAGTACTTCCTCGGGCTGGCCAATCGGGAAGGAAAGAGCTTCTCGGGAAGTCCAATACCCCGTTTAAAGCTCAAGAGCTACCCCTACGAGATGGGCAGCGACCACGACGTCTTCAACTTCTTTGGGGTTCCGTCGGTGATGCCGATAACCTGGCCGGACAGGTTCTACCACTCCAGTGAAGACACCGTTGAGAAGGTGAGCAAAACCACCGTGGAGGTTATAGGCAGGGCCGTTCTGGCAACCGCGCTGGCGCTCGCCAAGGCCGAAACCGAGGAACTCCAGCGCTTTGCGCGCGGCTACGCCATGAAGTACCTCGGTGAGCTCTCCCTTGAGAGGGACACCGAACACGCGGAGAAGCTCGTCATGATGGGTCTGGCCAGGGACTCGCACTTCCTAGGCATCGAGAGCGGCCATCCCTTCGAGAGGAGGCCCTGGATGCGGTGGGTTAGAAAAGGTCAGATATCGGGTGCGCTCATAAGGAGCATCGACGAAAAAGCCTACGAGGAGTTCAGGGAGCTGACGAAGGACAGGAGAACGCTGGTGCACCTCCACGAGCTTCTCATGCTCGGCGAGCTCCTTCCGAGGGACGATGCGATGCGCGCGCTGAAGGAGGAGTTCGGGGAGGTCGAAGAAGAGAAGCTGGAGAAGCTCCTAACCCTGCTGGAGAGGCTTGGGGTTATAGAGCGGCTCTAGTTCCTCTGTTTGGAGGAGTTCTTGAGTTCCTTTTCGATTTCGTTTATCCTCTTTATCAGGTTCTCCTTCAGGTGCTCCAGAACCTCACTCGGCGAGACGGCGGTGTAGACGTAGCCCAGCCATCCCTGTTCGATGAGCCTTCTCCTGAGTATGCCCTTGCGGTACAGGCTCAGGACGTGCTCCCTCACCGAGCGCTCGCTTATGCCAAGTTCTCTCTGTATCTCCGTTATCCTCATGGGTTCCCTCTTTTCAAGGAGGAGGCGGTATATCCTCAGCTCCGTCTTCTTAACCCCAAGCGAACGCAGCAGCGCCTCAAGTCTCTCGTAGACGTCGCTCATCTCCGGGTCACCTGATATACTTTTATCCCACCTATGAAGTATTACCTTCATACCTTAATAAACTTTCCCCGCCGGCGGGACAAAACGGCGGTTCATTGTTCCTAGAGCGGAACACGCCCCAGGTAGATGCCCTCGGGGAGGAATGCTTCCCCCTCCTTGGAATTCTTCAAAAAAGGCACCATCTTTATCCCCTGCCGCACATCGAAGCCCTCAATGAAGGGGTTGACCGTTGGGAGGATTAGAAACTCGCCCACTCTGAAGAAGACCTTCGTTTTCCTGGAGGTACCCCCGCTCCTGAACGTGTACGCGGGATGTATGTGGCCCAGATAGGCCTCCGAAAACTCCACCCCTGGGAGGTTCGTGTGCCCGTGGAGGAACAGAAGGTCTCCGATGAGGGCATGCTCGACGACCTCAACGTCGGGAAACCTCTCGGCCACCTCCTCTATCCTGCCGTCGTGGTTCCCCTTGGTTATCAGCGTGGGTATCCCCTGGAGGTCGGAGAAGAAGCCCATAAGGAGGCGCCTAACCGTGAAGCTCATACCTATCGGCTCCTTAAGGTCGCCGAGCAGAATCAGCAGGTCGGGGTCTTTTTCGGCTATGAACTCCGCGAGGCTCTCCTCGAAGTGGGTTCGTATCCTCAGCCCCCTGGACAGTTCGAAGCCGATGTGGGGGTCGGCTATCAGGAGAGTTCTTCCCCTGTGAGTTTCAATCTCCAGTGAGAGCCGTTCAAAGGATTCAAAAGAGTACATGGAACCACCGGGCAAAAGGATAAGAAGAGGGCATCAGATGAGTCCGCGCTCCTTCCTGCGCTGCCTCTTCAAGCGCCTGATCCTCTTCTTGATCCACTTCCACCTCATCCTTCCCTTCTTCTTCCACTTCCTCGGGCGCCTCTTCATGATCATCACCCCTGACTTTCTCTCCAGCCATAGCTCCAGCGGTTCCTTTTTAAGCTTTTCCATGGAGGAGGGCCGGCTACCTTCGAACCGTCGAAAAGCTGCCTGGCTGCCCCAACTGCCCCAAAAAGCCGTGTGAGAGCAGGTTCCGAGTTTCCAAACTTTCCACGCCTCCCAGCTCTTCTTGCTGCCATTCAGTAAATATATGGGGTTCTTACTACAAATGCGTTGTTGTTCCTATCGCAATAGGATTTACAGAACAATAGTGGGTCTATTTTTCCGTACCTTTTGACATTAGGCCTGAAAAGACCTTCCGCTAACCTTATCTATCCCGCGGGCAATGTTAGGGCGGTGGTAGCATGAAGGTCGCCTACGTTCAGATGGAACCGGTCCTTCTTGAGCCGGAGGTGAACTATTCCAAGGCCGAGGAGCTGATCCGTGCGGCGGTCGATGAGGGTGCCCAGCTCGTCGTTCTGCCCGAGCTTTTTGATACCGGCTACAACTTCGAGAGCCGGGAGGAGGTTGACGGGGTTGCGGGTCAGATTCCCGATGGGCCAACGACGCAGTTTCTGATGGAGCTTTCGATGGAGTTGGGGGTGTTCATAGTCGCCGGAACCGCCGAAAAGGACGAAAGGGGAAGACTCTACAACTCGGCTGTGATGACCGGGCCGATAGGGAGCGGCTACATCGGAAAGTACCGCAAGGTTCATCTCTTCTATCGCGAGAAGCTCTTCTTTGAGCCGGGCAACCTTGGTTTTCATGTCTTCAACATCGGCATTGCGAAGGTCGGGGTGATGATATGCTTCGACTGGTTCTTCCCCGAGAGCGCGAGAACTTTAGCTTTGAAGGGTGCCGAGATAATCGCCCATCCGAGCAATCTCGTCATGCCCTACGCCCCGAGGGCCATGCCGATTAGGGCACTGGAGAACCGCATTTACACGATAACCGCCAACAGAATCGGTGAAGAGAGGGGTCTCAGGTTCATAGGCAAGAGCACGATAGCCTCGCCGAAGGCCGAGGTCTTGGCAATGGGGAGCGAGAGTAAAGAGGAGGTTGCAGTCGTCGAGGTGGACCTCCAGCTGGTAAGGAACAAAAAGTTAAACGAGCTCAACGACGTCTTCAAGGACAGGAGACCGCAGTACTACGTTTTATAGGGTCTGCGAGGGTAGACGATGTTCCCGACGTTCACGACGCCGTGCTCGCCTTTTCTTATTATCCCCGCCTCCCCGAAGAGGACCTTTCCAACGCCTGCCAATTCTGCCAAGAAGGAGCGCAGTCCCATGAATCTGTTCGGAGCAACCTCGCTCTTCGGATCCATGAAGGTTCTCAGGTAGCGAGCCCCCTCCATCCTCCTCCGGTCGGTTGATATGCGACCCTTTTAATAGTAACCCTCCTCGTAGGCGCTCGTCAAAGCTGTGAAGGCCGCGTAGAATACCGCACCGAGGGAGATGAGGAGCATGAGGATTACAAGGAGCGGGCTCGCCTTGGGATTTAAGGCCGCAACCGCCAGCTGAAGCACTACCATCGCCGAAACCGCCGCCATCGCCCTCGCGAAGCCGAGCGCCATCTTTCCATTGAACTTGGGGGCGAGCTGGAAGACGAGGGGCCGGGAAACGAAGACTGTAAGCGCGAGGAGGAAGAGCTGGAGGATTGCGATTAGTACGACCCCCGGGTCCCTCGGGAGTTTTCCAGCGAGAAGGAGCACGAAGGAAAGGCCGGCGAAGAATGCTTGGAGGGTGATGTACTTTCCGACCCTTGGAGGTTCTATCCTCCTCCCCGGTTTCTCCGGCGCCTCCTTTGAGAGCTCCTCAAGCTCGTACTCGCGCTTTGCCGTGAGGTATGCGAGCAGAAGGGTTCCGCCGAGGCCGGCGATTATGACGGCGAAGGGCCAGGGCATCGGGAGGAAAGGCGAGAGGAGGACGAGCGCTATCCCCGTCAAAATCGTTCCGATTCCTGAAACGCGGTTGGCTTTTCTCCGCGCCCGCTCCGAGAGGTAGGTGTACCCTATCCTGAAGCCTATCCCGGGCTCGCCCTTGGAGGTGAACGTCAGGATTCCGGCGATTATGAGAAAAAGGCCGAGGAACAGTCCATATAGGATTCTTAGGAGCCCATACCCGTTCATCCTCCCTCACCGTGAGACGATGGCTCCGACCCTTTCCCCTTCACTCCCCCTCAAGCTTCTCAAGGATTTCCCTTATGGCCAGTATATCCTTCTTCATGTCCTCCAGAACGTTCTTTCCGAGCTTCGTCAGGGAGTAGTACTTCCTCGGCCTCCCCCCAACCTCCGCCCAGGCGTCCTGGATGAGGCCCAGCTTCTTCAGGCTCTTAAGGATGTCGTAAAGTGCCCCCTCGCTCGGCACGATTCGACCGTCGCTCAATTCCTCAAGCCTTTTCCGTATCGCGTAGCCGTGGAGTTCTTCCTCCTTCTCCAGGAGCAGGAGGACTAGGTACGAGTACAGCCCCGAACGGAGGTCCTTTCTCAGCTTTTTGAGAGCCCTCTCCTTCCTGTCCATCAGCACGTCGTTCACCACAGGGCGGCCTCTTCCTCCGGGAGTTCGAGTTTCGCCTTTGGAATCGTGTGGTACAACAGACCCAGTGCGACGAGGGCGGTTATAAACTCTACCGCGTACATTACCGGCGTGCTTTTCGTGAGCTGGTAGTACGCCGCCATCGAATCGATGACCGTGTGGATTCCTATCATCGCCAGGAGGCCCGTCCTTCCGTAGCCCTCCCTGTAGGCATACGCGAGGTATATTCCCGTCCCCACATGGAAGAGGACGACGAAGTAGCGCTCCACCATCGAGGCGAGCGCCGCGCTTAGCGGGACGTCGAGGGGCTCTCCCGTCGCCAGCGCACCCGCGAGAGCAGCTCCGGCTATAACGAAGACCTCCGTTATTCCGAAGCCCAGACCGAGGAAAAGTCCTGTGTTCAGGCTTTTTCCCTTTACCAGAAGGTACTTCGCTCCTTCCTGTGCTATTCCAGCGATGAGACCGAGCCATATCGAAACACCCACGGTGAACGCGGTTCCCCTTGCTATGATGTCCGCGTTGGACTTTATCCCCACCCCGAGGAGCGGGAGCTGCTGGACGGGGTTCTGGATGATGATCGCTATGAAGAACGCCGCCAAACCGAGAACAAACTCCCCCCACCTCTGCTTATCAAAGCCAAGGGAGTAAATCGTTGCCCACGCCAGCAGCCCGCCGAGTATGGGGAAAGGAAGGAGGTACATGCTCACTCCTCCTCGACTTTCTCAACGACCACCGCCGTGCCGTAGGCGTATATCTCGGCCATACCCGAGGCCACCGCTGAGGTCATGAAGCGGACTCCCACGACGGCATTGGCACCCATGTCCTCTGCGTGGAGCACCATCCTCCTCAGTGCCTCCTCCCTAGCCTCCGCGAGCATCTGGGTGTACTCCTGAACTTCGCCTCCCTTGAGATTCTTGAAGAAGGCCATTATATCCCTCCCGACGTGGGTGGCCCTGACTATGCCGCCCCTCGCGAGGCCTTTGACCTCGATCACCCGGTAGCCCGGAATCTTCTCGGTGGTCGTTATGATAAAATCACTCATGCCCCTCACCTCGATGCATCGAACTTCGAGGTATAATTGACGTCCAGAGTATTTAAGGCTTTCTCCCAGTCCGAGAACTTTGAGGTAATGTCAATGAAAAACAGGACGGTGGCTATGCTCAGCGTTAGGGATACTGGAGCCACCAGAAACAGACCAACCGTGAGGCCAAACACCCCTGCATTCGTCGCGATGAACGTCAGCGGGACTGAAATCATTGCCCCAATGGCGAGGTACTTGAGGGCGTAGTCCAGATATTCGCCACCCCTTCTCGCTAGGTTCAGGCTTTCCACCAGAGCATCACGAAACCTGAGCCCGAGGATTGAGATTAGAAACGGTGTTCCATAGACGGCGTAGAGGAATACGAGGAGCGCCAGGAAGGCCAGGAGAAACATGGACGGTACGGTTATGAGTGAGAGGACTAGGATAGTCACGGCGGCGTACATCATCAGGTTGAACTGGAGGAACTCAAGAAAGTCCCGCTCCGCGTTTTTGAGGAATCGGCCCTCCCGCATAAGAACCTCGTCCCTAATGCTTCCGACGTAGCCGGCTTGGAGATAGCTTCCGAAGAGAACGAGGAGCGCCGTGAACAGGATGCCCTCTGGTGAAAACGTTGTACCAGGTGCTCCCGCGGGCAGGGATACAAAGCTCCAGAGGGTCGGCAAGGGTTCCGGAAGTGGAAAGCGAATTCCAAAATGAAAACCTCCCAAGTGCAGGGTTCTGATGACTTTGTCGTAGTCCATCAGACTCATCACGAGCGGCACCGGCAGGAGCCATTTGGTCTCTTCGAACTTTCCCCATGCCTCCCCAAGGAGTCCAAGAAACTCTACCACGTTGTTCACCATTCCAGGTCGAGATTTTTTATTTTTAACTTTTTCGCATAGTACTGATGCCGATGGGCATTTAAAGGCTTCTCAGCTATGGATTTCGGTGGACTCAATGCACGAAGTTTCGACCCGCGAGATACTTGAAACCCTGCGAGAGCTCGGCGCGGAGAGGGTGCTCATTCAGACGCCGGAGGGGCTGAAGAGGGAAGCCCAGTCTCTGGCGGATTTCCTTGAGGAGAACGGAGTCGAGGCGATAATAAGCGGCGATATAAACTACGGTGCCTGCGACCCGGCCGATAGGGAAGCGAGGCTGCTCGGCTGCGATGCGCTGATACACCTCGGCCACTCATACATGCGCCTCCACCTTGAGGTCCCAACGATATTCGTTCCCGCCTTCGCGAACGTCGATGTTGTTCTCTCACTTGAAAGGAACCTGGGCGAGATACGGAAACTTGGAAGGAGGATAGTCCTGGTCACGACGGCCCAGCACATCCACCAGCTCGACCGGGCGAGGGAGTTCCTTGAGGAGAACGGCTTCGAGGTTCTTGTTGGAAAAGGGGACTCCCGCGTCAGCTGGCCGGGCCAGGTTCTCGGGTGCAACTTTGCCGCGGCGAAAGTTGACGGGGAGGGGGTTCTCTTCATCGGCGCCGGCTACTTCCACCCGCTCGGCGTCGCACTGGCGACGGGGAAGCCCACCCTCGCGGTAAACCCCTACTCCGGCGATGCGGTCTGGATGGATAGCGAGGCCGAGAGGCTCATCAGGAGGCGCTGGGCACAGGTAGCGAAGGCCATGGATGCGGAGCGCTTCGGCGTGATAACAAGTACCAAGAGGGGACAGCTCCGCCTGGCCGAGGCGAAGCGCGTGGTGAAACTCCTCCGCGAGCACGGGAAGTACGCGAGGCTCATAGTCATGAACCACATCAACTACCCTGCCCTGGAGGGCTTCGACTTCGATGCGTACGTCGTGGTAGCCTGCCCGCGCGTTCCGATAGACGACTACGAGAACTGGAGGAAGCCGGTGCTGACGCCGCCGGAGGTCGAGATACTCCTGGGCCTGCGCGAGGACTACGCCTTTGACGAGATACCTGGGACGGCGAGGGAGCGGGACGAGCCCCTGGGAATCAGCCTGCACGGAGGGGGCATATCACCGAAAGGCGTATAAGTTTTGAATTCGAACAACATGATGTAATGCCTCCGAAGAATGATATCATCGGGACGCTGGAGGAATGCCTCCGTTCCTGGGCGATCGGAAGGGCCGTTGAGCTGGCCCTTGCCGACGATGCCGCCCTAGAAGGGCTGTTCAAACTGCTCCGCGAGGGCGATGGTGAGGTCAGACTCCGCGCCCTCATGGCGCTTGAGGAGGTTCTGGCTTCCTTACCGGACGTAAAGAGGCTGTTTCTTCTCAGGGAGTACCTAAACGATGTACTTGCGGCCGTGAAATGCAACAGCGATGAGGTTTCCATCCACGCGCTCAGGGTGCTGGCAGAACTCATACACGGGATACCCCTCCGTCCGGACACCTTCGTGAGACTTGCGCACGCCCTCAAAGACCTCGTTAAAAGCCGCAGAAACGAGGCCGTTCTGATTGAGATACCTCCAGTCCTCATGAACATGAAGGCGGTTTCATACACTCCGGCCCTTATGGACGTACTTTCGAGACTGTTGAGCTCGAAGAATCTGCGATTAAAAGCCATGGGGCTCAGACTCCTCCTGAACACCGGCACGTACACGGGGGCGTCCCCCCTGCTGAAGACCGTGTTCTCAGAGGTCGGAAACATGCTCTCCGAAAAAGACGTGCCCCTGGCGGATTTTGCCCTGGACATCCTCATGGAGGTTTCGAATTTCCCGCTGAATGAAGAACTCGTGGACGACGCTGTCAGGGTGCTCACGGCTGTTAAGAACCTTTCCCTAAGGGGAGACCAGAAACTGGGAGAGAAAGCTCGGCTGGTGGCGGGCAGACTGGAGGCCGCCATAAAGAAGTACTATCTGAACAACCCTGAAAAGGCAATGGAGAAACTTCATGAACTCCTGGTGCACGAGCGCTTCTACGAGGCGGTGGATTTGGCCCTCGCGGTGGGGGATACCTACGTTCTGAAATGGCTCGCTGGGGTTCTGAAGGAGATGGGTAAGGAGACCCTGAAAATCAATGAAAGGATTCTTCCGGGGCCGAAGTATCCGGAGATACCCCCAGAGAAAAAAGCCCAGCGGTATCTCCAACCCCCGACCCTGTCCCGGTTCAGAGGGAAGGGCAAAAAGACCGCGGGGTCTTCTCCCAGTGCCACCACGTCCAAGCAGAGGAGGGCAAATGAGTCCCCGGAGGATAGACGGACTGAATTCAACCGTGCTCTCGCATCAGGCGATGAAGAAAGACTCCTTGAACTGTCCAGAATAAACCCCGAGTTGGTGTTCGAGCTAGTTCGTATGCTGGATAACGGCGATAAGCTTGAGAAGATGGACGCCCTGTGGGCCCTTTCCAAGCTTGCGGAAAAGCTCGATTCTAGATGGATGCCCCTACTCGAAACCTGTGTAGAGCCGCTGATAAACCTGGCACTGTCCAAGAACCGGTGGATGCGCATGAGGGCCGTAAAAACCCTGGCCGTACTGGCGTCGCGGACTCCTTACGGTAGTGGGATAGTGAGGCGTTTTCTGGAATTCTATCTGTCTGGGGACACATCAAAGGCGATCCCTGCCCTTGAGTTCCTCGGCTACTACTTCGACAGGATGTGGGATGAGAAAAGCGCAATGGCGGTTCTTTCGCTTCTCCCCGAGTACCTCGACAGGGATGAAACACGATTTGATGCGCTGCTCGTCCTCGAAGCACTTGTCAGGTCCGCTCCCGCCGAACGGATGTCTCTTTTCAAGCCCTTCGTTGAGCAGCTTAAAATGATCAAGAAATCGGCGGCCTACGAGGATCAGAAGCTTGCGATCAGGATTCTTGAGGCTCTAGCCGACAGGGAAAAGGGACTCGTTCATGAATAGCCCACAAACTTAATATAAGCGCCTTTTGATATCGGCAGAGCGACGGTGAGTCCCATGAGAAAGAGGCACCTTGCCATGACCCTCTCCCGGCTGGAGGGCTTCCAAAACCCCAAACCGGAGCTTGAGCAGTACAGGACTCCGGGGGATGTCGCGGCCGAACTGCTCTGGCTGGCCCACTCCCAGGGCGATATCGCGGGCAGGGTGGTTGCCGACCTGGGTGCCGGAACGGGGGTTCTGACCGTCGGTGCCTGCCTCCTCGGTGCCGAGAGGGTCTACGCGGTTGAGGTCGACGGCGATGCCGTTGGTGTTCTCCGCGGCAACGTGGAGCGTCTTGGGCTGAGTGACTGCGTTGAGGTGGTTCACACGGATGTCTCGGATTTTTCTGAGAGGGTCGACACGGTCCTGATGAACCCGCCCTTCGGGAGCCAAAAACCCCACGCCGACAGGCCCTTTTTGACCAAGGCCTTTGAGGTGGGCGACGTTGCCTACTCCATCCATCTTGCCAAGCCCGAGGTGAGGCGCTTCATCGAGGCCTTTGTGAGAGACTTCAATTTTTCAATAACGCATAGAATAACCCTCCCCTTTGAGATTCCGGCCCAGTTCTTCTTCCATCGGAAGAAGCTGGAGAGAATCTCCGTTGACCTGTACAGGTTCCAGCGGGTGTGAAGCGAAAACAATATATTGGATGAAGTTCAACATCTCGCGGGTACAATTAGGGGTGAAGCCCATGGATCAAATTAAAGAACTGGTTCTTTCCTGGCAGACGAGGGAAGTCGCCCGCCTCGTGAGGAGCGATGAGAATGTCCTAGACGTTGTGATCAGCCTGCTGGGGGAGGGTGACGATGCGCTCAAGCTCAGGGCACTGTTCGTGCTGGATGACCTGCTGAGCGACCCCTCCGACTCATTCCGAAGAAAGGTCCTCTCCAGGGGTTTTGAGAGGCTGGTTGACCTCCTGACGGCCGATGACGACAGAATCGTCATGAGAACACTTTCCGTGCTCAGAAAGCTCATTGAGAATACGAACCTCACGGAATCCCAGTTTGCACGCCTCCTTGACGCTCTTTACATCCTGGCACCTCGCGGAAAGACAACATGGATAGGAATCCTCGACCTCCTGTCGGCAATCTCCCCGGGATACTATTCGTCCGTTGACGGACACGTGGCCAGATTTCTGAGTTCGGACAACCTCTGGGTGTCGTCGATAGGGCTGAAGCTTGCGGCTTCCACCGGATACGCTCTGGACGGAAACCTGAGGCACGTGGGCAGGGTTTTCTCGGAGATTCTTGATCTCAACGATGTCCTGCTCCTTGAAGTGGCCCTTGATTCGATGGTTCAGATGCTCACGACGCCGTCCCAGGAGATCATTGAGGTTCTCCTCAGGTCGTCGTACTTCAGGCTCTCCGTTCTGGCCACCTCCCACGAGGACATACTCGTACGCTCGCGGGTCAGGGAGGTACTCGGACTCATGCGGAGGGCCATCATGAACTACTACGGCAAAAGACCCGACGATGCGATTGATCTGGCGAGGAGACTAAAGGAGGAAGGGTTCACAGAGGAAGCGGTCTTCCTGGAGCAGATGCTGCCCGCCTATGACTGGAACGCATCCACCATCTCCATACTGGAAGAGAACACCGGTAGGCTACCCCGGTTCCTCAGGGAACTTTAAATAGTCCCCACCGTAGCCTTAACCATGCCGAAACTCAAACTCAGCGACAGGCAACTGTACGCCCTTATAGAGGCCGTGAAGCTCGGGGAGGAAGTCAAGCCCAGCCAGAGCGCCAAGAGAAAGGCCTTCGCCAGGTACAAAATCGAAGGCTGGGAGAACTCCAAGCTCACGGGGATATTCTACTCCATTCAGCGCAGACTCGGTCTGATAGACGAGATAATCGAGGAGCTCGTCGGTGTTTCCCCGCTCATCCTCGACCCATGGCTCAGGGCGACGCTCAGGGTGGCCGTTGAGGTGGCTATCTTCAGGGATCCGGGTGAGCGAACGCGGGGACATCTGAGGGGCCTCGCCCAGTTTCTGTCGAAGAGAACGCACCCCTACGCCGGCTATTATTACTACGACCTCCTTCCGCGCATCCTTGAATACGTGCCGGTCATCGACACCGAGGAGAAGCGCCTCAAATGGGACTACCTCTTTCCCGAGTGGTTCATAGCCCGGATGAGGGGGCTCCTCGGCGACGAGGCTGAAGAGCTCCTTAAGGCTCTCAACGAGACGCTGTCGACGAGCATCAGGGTTAACCTGCTGAGGGCAGGCATTGGAGACGTGGAGGAATACCTGAGGAAAAAGAACGTCAGGTTCGAGAGGAGCGGCAGGGTTGATACCGTTATCAGAATCCTTGACCCATTCAACCCCGAATGGCTATTCAACAAGGGGTTCGCCGTAGCGCAGGAGGAAGCGGCAGCGGTTGCATCTCTGGTTCTGGCTCCGGAGCCCGGAGAAACAGTCGTGGATTTGGCCGCCGCCCCGGGTGGCAAAACCGCCCACATGGCCGAGCTGATGAACAACGAGGGAAGAATTTACGCCTTCGACGTTGACGGTGCCAGGATAAAGCGCATGAAGGAGGTTCTCAGGCGTACGGGCGTTGAGATTGCCGAAACCATCAGGGCGGACGGCAGGAAGGCACCAGAGATACTGGGGGAAGAAAGGGCCGACAGGGTTCTCCTCGACGCGCCGTGCACCAGCGACGGGACGATAGCGAAGAACCCCGAGCTTCGGTGGCGTCTCCGCGAGAAGAACATTCCAAAGGTCGTGGCGCTTCAAAAGGAGCTCCTTGAGAGTGCTTGGAGGCTCCTCAAACCCGGCGGCAGGCTGCTGTATTCAACCTGCTCCATGCTCCCCGAGGAGAACGAAAAAGTTATCGAGTGGTTCCTTGGGCGGCACGGGGATGCCGCGCTGATTCAGATCAATGGACCCTACGACGAGGGCTTTCTGCCCGGAACGATGCGCGCCTGGCCCCACAGGCACAAAACGATAGGCTTCTTCTACGCCCTGATGGAAAAGAAGGGGGATTAGGTTTCTTCGCTTTCCCCGCTTTCCTCCACCTTTACCCTCAGCTCGTTGGCGAACCAGTTCACCCTCTGCGGGAACGGTATCTCTATTCCCGCCTCGTCGAGGGCCTTCTTAACGTCCCGCACGATTCGCGTTCTGACATCAAACCACTTCTCGCTGGGTGTCCATGCCCTTATGGCAATCACAACCGCGCTGTCCGAGAGTTCGTTGACGTAAACCAGGGGCTCTGGCTCGGCCAGAACGAGGGGTATCCCGTCCAGAACGTCTTTTATTATCTCAACGGCCCTCTCCGCATCGGCGCTGTACGATATCCCCATGTCGATGTCCACGCGCCTCACCGGATAGCGCATGAAGTTGACTATGTTGCTGTTGAAAAGCTTCTCGTTTGGAATCCTTATCAGAGTCCCGTCCCAGGCCCGTATCCTCGTCGAGAGTATTCTTATGTCCTCAACGACGCCCTCAAGCTCCCCTATCCTTACCTGGTCGCCTATGGAGAGCGGCCTGTCAAAGTACATGAAGACCCCGGAGATGAAGTTCGAAACAACGGTCTGGGCCGCAAAACCTAGGACTATACCGGTTATCCCAATCGCCGCCAAAACAGCGCTCAGCTCACCGCTTATCCCGGCAAAGTTGAGGGCCAAGAAGAACGCCACGGTCAGGAAGATGTAGTAAAATATCTTGGCCTTTATCATGACCTCCGGTCGGGCCTTTTTCCCAGAGCTGGCAATCATGTAGTCCTTGGACTTCTTGGCTATGAGGTACGCGAAGTAGAAGAACCCTATCGCGAAGGCTATGTTTCCTACGGTGGTGTTCCATATCCCATAGCTCATTATGCCGAGCAGGTACAGGGACCAGATTATTCCACCGAGCACGAACATTCGAAAGATTATGTCGGCCGTATCCTCGTTGATTATCCATGTGAGGGTCGTTTCCTTGGATTTTCTGAGGATGAAGCGCCTCATGAGCCTGCCCAGGACTATCATGCCCATGACGACCAGTGCGGCCTCGATCAGCGTGAAAAGTGAGAGGCCTATGCTGGGTATACCCAGATGGGAAACCGTCGTGTTGTTCGCTGCCATGTTCACCACCTCATCCTGAAGTTGGGTAGCGGTTCCGCCTCATGGGTTGGCTTCAGCGTTCCGTCCGGTGGATTTCCGGTGTTGTTGACCTCGTAGATTTCCCTCGTGGTGAGTATTATCAGGGGGTAATACGCCCTGTCCTCGGAGTAGAACATCACGCTGTTCCTTATCGGGAACACTATCTTTTCCACGAGCTTCCAGCTCTCGGTCGGATTGTTGATGATCAGCTTTACAATCCCCGGTGAGTCGGGTATCTTCTCGTGGAAGTCGCTCACGTGATAGCGTGCTATAACCCCGATGGTCTTCTCGCCGTAGAGGGCATACTTCTCCCTTCCGACGACGAAGCGGTCTATCTCCACGTCCCCGCTTCTAACTGAGATGTCTATGGGCGCAGAGAGGTAGCCGGTCAGCTTCTCCCCTGGAGGCACGGCTATTCTCTCCGAGAGCTTTACCATAAGGAACTTCACGCCGTAGCCCTCTGCCGGGGCGGGAAGAACCAGGAGATTCCCATCCCCCCGTTTTATGAGCACGCTCACATCGTCCCGCCGGTAAAGAACGGTGTCTCCAGAACTCTCCACGAGATGAATTTTCTTATCGATGATTTTGATGAACTGAGTTTTCAGCCTGTGCTCACCAAACATGGGTAAAAATAATGTAAGGAAAGATTTAAAGTTTGCTTACTACCTGGCACGTTCGAGCTTTATATCGAGAAGCTCTGCATGGACGTAGATTCCCCCGCCTCCAGGCATGGTAAGCGAGGCAGTTACCTCGATGGGGAACGGGAGTTCGGGCGCAACGACCGTCTCCCCGTTGGCCTGGGCCAGCCCGCCCTGGACGACACCATTCCACGTTACCCTGTACGTCTTGAACCCCATGCCTGCCAGGGATATATCGTCTCCTGGCTCAACTGTGTATCCCTGTCCGTTGCTGGTCAGGGTTACGTAGCTGAGCACGTCACCATAGATGCCGCCGTAGAATCCGGTCGGGTAACTCCAAACCATGTTGTACCGCTGGAAGTCGTCGCTTATGTAGCCACAGTTGTAGTCGCCCTCCATGTTCCCCGAATCGTCCATTGAATAGTGGCAGCTTGGTCCGGTCACCTCTACCTTAACCCAATCCGGGCCGTTGACCATGTCGTAAACGGCCGGAACCCACAGGATTCCGGAGGTGTACTCGCTGAGGTAGTCCGGCTCAACGTAGACCGTGTAGTTGTAGGTCTCCCCGCCGATGTCAAGGATCGCGTAGAGGGCATAGACGTCCTCTCCGTTGAGTTTGGTTTCACGGTAGCCCTTTTTAACGGTCATCTGGACCTGTGAACCTCCGGAGACGCGATACTCAGCCTTGAAGGTTACCTCCCTTACAACGTAGTCCTCACCGTTTATGGTTATGGGCTCGCTTGCGTCCCAGGCGAGCTGCCAGTTGTCCGATGAGCCTCCGCCCGGCGTTTCCGTTGGGGTTGAGGTCGAGGTCTCCGTTTGGGTTTCCGTTGAAGTTTCAGTCTCCCCCAGGGACGTTCCCTGCTCTATCTCGACGCTTATTCCCTCGAACACCCTTGATAGCCTTAGGTCCTCCAGCTTCAGCTTTGAGTAGTAGCTTTCGCCGCCCATCTGGCTGAACGTTCCCTCTGTTTCCACGGGTATCGGCAGCTCCGGTGCTATCTTTGCCTTTCCCTGACCCCTAACGTTTCCAATTGCCCAGCTCCATTCGACGTTGCTCACTTTGAAGCTCTTCCCCCCGAAGCTCACGCTTCCGTCCGGATCCACCTTGTAGCTGTATCCAATCCCCATGAATGAGAAGCTGTACTCGTCCGGCTTTGAGAGGTCGTGCTCCTCAAGCCCCGTCCACACGGCAGAGCCCACCATCGCCATCCATCCCTGGATGGTGGAACCCGATATGCCTCCCATGATCGTTTCAAAGTCCCCCTCGGTGTACGGAAGCTCCGAGTACTTGCCTATCGCAGCGGGGTTGCTCCAGTAGAAGTAGTTTCCACCGTACGACGCTTCAATGACCGCCGTCGTTCCCGACATCATGGCCCCAAAGTCAGGGAATGGAGTGAGGAAGTACGAGTCGCTGTCCTTCGTTCTCTCCTTTATGAGTATAAGATACTCAAGCGGCCCGTTCATCTCGGGGTCGTTCAGGGGGTTATCTTTCCGTAGTAGGCGAAGAGGTTGTACTCCCCCAAATCCTTCTTTCCGTTGTCGTCGGAGTAGATGTGGGCCTTCACGTAGCCCCTCTGCTTTATCACCTCATAGGAGCGCTCCCCCTCGGAACTCTTGACTGTGAACGTGTACTTCACGTACGTTATGTAGTAGCCCTGACCGTTAACCTGAACCTTGTTGTAGGCATCCCAGGGGGTCTTCCAGGTTGAAACCCCCGAACCTCCACCGCTTGTGCTGCCAGTCTCCGGGGTTTCCCCCCCGCTTTCCTGATACGTTTCGCTGGTGGAAGGCTTCTCCTCGCCCCCGCTTCCCATGCAGCCGCTTGCAACTACGCCCAGCAAAACAACAACAATAAGGAATAGGGCCAAACTTCCATTTTTCATACACGCCGCCTCCCTACCTATCTAATTGGTTTTTATCATATTTAAACGTGACATTTTCCGCAGTGTAAAGCCCTGAACCCCGACCGGATGACATGCCGGCCACCAGAAGTGCCAGCAGGATCGCTTTGGTTGCCTCCATATGGGCTTCCTCCATCACCCGCCAAGAAAGAAAAGCGGGTATCGTGGGATATACAACTACCTTGTACACGAATGTATTAAAAATTTTCCAAGGCTTCAAACGGCTTTGCAGCTCTAAAAGGACCGTCTGAATGTCAATATCTCCCTGGTTACGTTTTTCCCAGGATTTCAAAGAGATCGCCAGCCTCCCACCCGGCGAGCCTTCCCACGTACGCAGCCAGGTCGAAGACGTGGGGAACCTTTGAAATGATTCCGATGTCGGCAGTTGCGACGGTCTCGAAGGCCTTGAGCTCGAAGTCGGGGCTCCTCACGAGCCTCACCTCGGAGTTTACCCCCTCCAGAAGGGGGGCTTCCTCCGTCAGCCTCTTCACCTCCCCGCTCCTTGGAACCGCAGAGCCGTAGAAGAACACGGCCTTTTTAAGGCCCAGCCCCCCGAGGGCGCGGGCTAAGTCGTGGAGGAGCCGCCCCGTACCTTCGTTGAGCCTGTATCTGCCCTGGTACTTCAAATCCCTCACGAGCCCGTCCTCGCAGAGTATAGCTCTTCCTTCGAGGAGCGATTCGAGGGTTATCAGAACGTTGAAGCCGTCTATCCCAAGAACTCTACCCCCGAGCTCTTCAGGGCGTAGGAGCTTTCTCCTTACATCATATATCCATTCGTCCGAGAAGGCGCACCGGGCCAGGAGGTAGCGCTCGCCCTTGGTCAGCCGGTAATGGTTGGCCACGAATTCAAGGGCGTACCTTTTTCGGTAGCCCCTGTTGAGGAGGTACTTCAGGTCGCGGTACGCATCGAGGAGCATGGATAAAGAAACGGTGGAGGGTTAAATAACCTTCTCCATTACCTCCGCCCCGGTGTGTATCCTGAGCCGGACCTTTCCGCTCAGGAGGGAGCTCTTGACCTTCTTCGTCAGTATCTCGTCCACCTGGAAGATTCCGGCGGGGTGCTTCATCCATATCTCAATGAGTATTGGCTGCTCCTCGTCCCCTTCCCCTATCTCCACCCTCTCTATCGCTAAAGCCGAGACGGCGTGGATGTCAACCTTGTCCCTCTTGTGGACGAGCCTGCTCCTTCCAGCCTCCATATCGCAGCCGTCCGCTATGGTGACGAGCGAGCCCTCTATGGTAGTGCACGGCACGTGCTCATCGTGGGTGTATATCGCGTTTAGGGTTAGAGCCTTCAGGAGAAGCGGGTCATCCGTCCCGAACTCCCTCACGAGGGCATCTATTACAGGCTCCGCCAGGAGAACGCTGAACCCGTAGTGGTTCTCCCGGTGTATCATGTTCCCGATGTCGTGGAACAGCGCTCCAAATGCCACTATGAACTTGCTCCAGCGGAAGGGCTTGCCGAGCTTCTCTGCAGTCGTCTGGATTCCGAACTTCCCGATGATGTTCAGAAGCTCCAGCGCGCGCCTGGTCGTGAGCAGGACGTGAATCGGCCCGTGGTCGTTGAAGCCGTAGACGTTCAGCACGATGTAGTTGGTCGTCTCGAAGTAGTAGTGGTACTCCCTGAACGCCCTCTCATAGAGCTCGTAGAGCTCCTCGTCGCCGAGGAGTTCCCCAATCTCGCCCAGCAGTTCTTCCTCCGTGTACATCTTTTCCACCCAAGGACGTGGAGAAGAGGGTGTTTTAAGGCTTTCACCCCAGCATTCCCTCAAGCTCAAGTATCTTCTTCGAGCGGAGGTAGACGACTGGAACGCCCCTCTCGCGGAGGCGCCTCTTCAGCCCCTTATCGTTGGTGCAGACTATTACCTGCCCTTTCCTAACCGCGAAGTCGTAAATCTGGTCGTCTATGGGCCTCTCACCAAAGCGGCCTATCTCAACGACCTCGAACCTCTCCGCGAGCTTTTTGGCCATCCTGATGGCGAGCAAATCCTTCCCCCGGGACTTCCTCTCTATAACCTCCAGCTCCTGAAGGACGACGTTGGGGACGGCTATTCTGAACCTCACGTCGAGAACCCTGTTCAGCTCGGAGATTATGTCCACGCCGAACTGGCCGGGAACGAGGAGGAAGTTCGTGTCAGGAATCACCAGCCATTCCCGTCTTTCAGGCATCTGCCTCACCGAAAGTTAATGGAAAAGAAGAGGGGCTCAATCCCTTATGAAGCCGTAGCCTATGAGGCGCCACCTGCTGCCGACCTGCCTGCTGATGGCGACCCTGTCGCCGACTTCCGCACATATCGGTATCTGGAGCTTAAGCTCGACCTCGTCCTTTCCGAGGCCCGTGACGAGACCCATCGTTCTGGCCGTTCCGACGTTGAGGAGGAGAACCTCGCGCCTCTTTATCGGCTCGACCCTGAGTTCCTCTTCGGTTCCCACGACGCGCTCAAGCAGGTGAACCTCAAGCCTGAGGTCGTCCCAGACCGGCGGAAGCTGGCCCGGCTTTCCGACGACGTTTCCCGCCATCAGGTCGCCCTTGGTGAGGTATGGGTCGAGCTTGGTTCCAACGCCGACGAGTCCTCCGGGATATGCCTCCTCCACGAACTTTCCGCCCGCCTGGAGGGAGGTTATCTCTGTGGTTATCGGCTCGTACTTTATCCTGCCGTGGTCCTCGTAGGGGACGCCGGGGCGAATCTCTATCTCGTCGCCGACCTTGAGCTTGCCCTGGATTATTGAACCGCCGATGACGCCGCCGACGAGCTTCTCGGGCCTGGTTCCCGGCTTGTTGACGTCGAAGCTCCTGAGAACCAGCATCTTGGGCGGCTTCTTGAGGTCGTGCTTCGGGGTTGGTATGAACTCCTCTATCGCCGCGAGGAGAACGTCAACGTTCGAGCCGTGAAGGGCCGAAATCGGGATTATCGGGGCGTTCTCGGCGACGGTGCCCTTGACGAACTCCTTTATCTCGCGGTACCTCTCGATGACCTTCTCCCTGTCGACCAGCTCAATCTTGTTGAGGGCTATGACGATGTTCCTGTTGCCGACTATCTGGAGCGCCATGAGGTGCTCCCTGGTCTGGGGCATGACACCCTCGTTTGCCGCTATGACGAGAACGGCACCGTCCATGAGGGAGGCACCGGCGAGCATCGTTGTCATGAGCGCCTCGTGGCCGGGGGCGTCTATGAACGAAACACGCCTCTCGAAATCGGTCTCGGCACCACAGTACGGGCAGACCGGCGAGTTGGAGTACCTGCCACAGCTCGGGCACTTCCTTATCTCAGCATCGGCGAAACCTATCTTGATTGTGATTCCTCTCCTGAGCTCCTCGCTGTGGGTATCGGTCCAGATTCCGGTTAAAGCCTTTGTGAGTGTCGTTTTACCGTGATCAACGTGACCAACCATTCCGATGTTAACCTCGGCCTGTCTAAACTCCTTCTTCTTTGCCATCTTCTCTCACCCCTAAATTTAGAGCGTTGGCCGGTTTATTAAGGTTACCTCGATGGGGAGAACTTGAGCGGGACAGAAAAGCGATAAGTTTGGGGAAAGGAGGAAGCTCAGAAGACGAGCTTCATGTTGATCTGAACTATCTCGGGGCTGATGGTGTTGCCCCTGACGGTCTTCTTCCTCCTCTCGCCCTTCTCCTTCGGTCTGAAGCCCGGGCCCTTCGAAACGAGGATCTTGACCCTCCTCGGGCCGTGGACGTCGGGCCTCATGGCGAAGCCGTCCTTGTCGGTACCACCGGTTATCCTGAGCTTGACGTTGCCCGGAATCTCCTCCCCGAATATCTCGGTGAGGTTGAGTCCGAGCTCGCTCGCCGGTATCTCCTCTCCTATGCGCTTTCCTATGAGCTTCTCGGCTCCTTCGCCGCTTATCTCAACCTGCCTGGCTATGCCGTTCTTCGGGTTGGATATAACGAGCTTAAAGGTCGCCATTTCCTCCCACCTCCTATGTCATTAGCGGGATTCATTGGGTAAACCCCTTATCCAGTGAGCGCTGTGGTTTGGCCTTTAAAAAGTTTCCTCTAAAAATAAAATGATGGTCAGCCGCCGCTGAGATGGTACAGCATCTCCCAGAGTCTGATGGTGTACTCAACCGTTGGAGGGTAGCTCTGGACTATTTCGGTGATCTCCATGTTTTTGTGGAATGTTGGGGCGTTTATCGTTTTCATGTACTCCTCAAGGGCTTCTCTGTTCTTGGCCCGCCATATCGTATAGCTTCCGCCGACGAAATTGTACGAGGCGAGGAACTCAACATCGCCCGTGAGGGGCAGCCGTCTGAAGAAATCGGCCGCTTCCTTGGTTGCCTTGATGCTCTCTTCATCCGAATAGCGGTGGGTGACGAGGAACATCGCCATACGAACACCTCCCATGTATCAACAAAATTTCATATGTTCTTGCCAGAGGGAGCGCCGCTGGGTGAGAATTGTCGCTGGCTTCCGGGCGCTCCGTTTTAGGTTCACCCAGACAGAACCTGCTGTGTAGGCATTGGCCTTATCATATATAAAGATTACGACCGAATTAACTTGCTATTAAACAAGTAAAACTCTGTAAAAATTCAGGGCGTTTTAAGTGGTGAACCCACAATCAAAACTTTTTTATACCTTAGCGCCAGTAGGCACTCCTTGAGGGGTGAGATGAATGGCAAAAGAGAAAACAACACTCCCGCCAACCGGTGCCGGCCTCATGAGGTTCTTCGATGAGGACACCAAGGCAATAAAGATAAGCCCCAGGGGCGTTATAGCGGTTACGCTCATCTTGGTTGCCCTTGAGATACTCCTTCACGCCTTTGGGACGCAGCTCTTCGGTTAAATGAAGCTCGTCTTCTTTAATCCCCTTGCGTTCAGCTCCTCGTTGATTATCGCCCTCACCACTTCTTCGAGCTGGGTCTGGATGAGCCTGTCCACGTCGTCCTTTATCTTGTCGATGTCGTGCCTGAGCCCTTCAAGGAGCCTTATGTAGTCCTTGGCCATTTCGAGCTGTCCCTCCTGTCTGACAAGCTGCTCCTTGAGGTGTTCGAAGTCCTCCTTCATCACCTGAAGCTTTCTTAACTCACGCTGTATCTCGTCGAGCTTCTTGGTCAGCTCGTAGTTCTCCTCCTTGAGCTTCTCGATGAGCCTCTCCTTGGCCTCAAGCTCCCTCACCAGGGCGTTGTACTCCTCGGCTATCTGGTTCAGCCTCTCTATCTCCCTGAGCGGCGGGACTTTGCCGTTTCCAAGGATTATAACATCCGGCCCAACGTTGACTATATCGCTCGGCCTTATCTTGAGCTTCCTCTCGCTGGAGAACATGCTCTGGCCCTTTCCGAGGTTCTCGACTTCCTTCATCTTAAGGATGAAGTAGAACTGGTCGCCCTCAACCTCAACGTTTATGTCGGTCACAAAGCCCAGTATCTTTCCATCCGTCAGGGATATGACGAATTTGTTGATGAGCTGATTGGCCTTGGTTTCGCCACCATCTACCATAGAACACCACCGTTGGGACTTATCCCTTCGCCTACTTAACTTTTCCGCCAAGGCTTATAAGGCAAGAGAACTTCATCGCTAACGGTGAGAGGGATGATAATATTCGTGGGACGTTCAAACGTTGGCAAAAGCACGCTCATCTTCCGCCTGACCGGCAAGTGGGTCAAGAGGGGCAAGAGGCCGGGGGTTACGAGGAAGCCCGTGGAGATAAACTGGCGCGAAAAGCTGGTTGTGGACATGCCGGGCTTCGGTTTCATGAGCGGCGTTCCAAAGGCGAAGCAGGAGCGCATAAAGGATGAGATAGTCCGCTTCATCGAGGACAACGCCGAGGAGATAGAGCTGGCTGTCCTGGTGGTTGACGGCAAAGCCGCCCCGGAGATAATAGAGCGCTGGGAGAAGCGGGGCGAGATACCCATCGACGTGGAGTTCTACGCCTTCCTTCGGGAGCTGGGAATCCCGGTGATAGTCGCGGTCAACAAGATGGACAAGATAAGGAACCTCCAGAGGACCATAAACTTCCTAGCGGAGAAGTTCGGCGTTCCCCACAGCGAGGTGCCCGAGACGTTCGTACCGATATCCGCCAAGTTCGGGAAGAACCTTCTTGAGCTGAGGAAGCTCATGGAAAAGAAGCTTAAAGAGGGAAGGAAGCGGCCCTCCGCGGAAACTGGCTCAGAGGACTTCGAGAACGATGTGGGTAATGGTCTCCTTGACGCCGTCGAGTGAGGCTATCTCCTCAAGGATATCGTCGAGCTTCGTCTTGTCGGCCTCAATGATGAGGTCTATGTCGCCGGTGACACGGTATATCTTCTTTATCTTGAGCTCCTTGATGTGTTCGTAGACGTGCTTCCTCTTGGTGGGCTCTATCTTTACGAAGACGAAGACGTCGCCCTTCTTCTCACCGAGAAGGTCGAGGGCCTTGTCCGTGAGGTCTATGAAGCCCCTTCCGGTCCTTATGTAGCCGAGTTCTTTAAGCACCTTAAGGTGATTGCTAAGGGCCTGTCTGGTGATTCCAAGCTCCTCCGCAAGCTCGTCCTGGGTCTTCTCGACGGTGTGCACCTCGATCGTCTTTCCTTCCTCGTAGAACTTTCTGAGCAGCCTTATCTGCCTCGGGGTAAGAGTCGACCTCCCTTCCATCTCCGAAACCTCCTTTTGCAAGATTAGCGTTTACAGCTTTATTAAACCAACTATTTTTAAGTCTTATGTCAACTTTTTCTGGTTCATGGATTATGGCCACTACCACTCTTATAAGTCTTTCTAAAAGTTAGCTTTTTAATTCAGGCCTCATAGTAGCGCATATGAACAAAGCGACTTACACGGAGGACGTTCCGCCGGACAGGTTTGAACTCCTTGAGCGTATAACTGCCCTGGAGAGACCTGCAAAGGTCATGCTGATAGGCTCCACCGACAGCGGAAAGACAACGCTGTTGACATTTCTAGCCAACAGGCTCATCGATGAGGGCCTCAGGGTCGCGGTGGTTGACAGCGACGTCGGCCAGAAGGGAATCCTGCCACCGGCCACCGTGAGCCTCGCCTTTCCCGAGGGGCCATTTGAGTCGATAGGGGAACTATCCGCCAGAGCGCACTACTTCATAGGGACGATCACCCCGGGAGGGTACGCCGGCGAGATGGCCGTTGGGGTCAAGAGACTGACCGAGGTGGCTTTAAAAGAGGCCGACGTGGTTCTCATAGACACGACCGGCTTCGTCACCGCCCAGGGTATCGAGATAAAGCGCCTCAAGGCCGAGCTCGTGAAACCAGAGCTCATCGTTTTCCTTGAGCGGGACAACGAGCTCTCCCACCTGCGCAGGCTTCTATCCCCCTACGGGGAGGTGGCAAGGCTCTCCGTCAGCGAGAAGGTGAGGGAGCATTCGAGGGATGAGAGGCGGGAAGTCAGGCGGGAGAAATGGAGGGCCTACTTCTCGAAGGCCTCGCTCGTCGAGGTCGACCTCTCGAAGACTGTTCCCACGGGGACGGAGCTCTTCAGGGGCAGGCCGCTGATCAGGGAGGAGAAAGAACTCCTCTCGACGCTCTTCAGGTGGCTCGTGATAGCCGGCTGGAAGGGGGAGCGGTACATCGTTGTCAAGGCCGATGCCGAGCCCGGTCCCCGGCAGTACGGCCGCCCGGTAATCCACGCGGTCGATTTTGAGAGGCTGAGCAACCTCCTGGTGGGCTTCATCGATGGAAGCGGTTTCTGCCTCGGCGTTGGGGTGCTCAAGTGGATAAACTTCGGGGAGATGAAAGCGCAGGTTCTGACGCCCCTTTCCGCCGCAGAGGTGGATAAAGTCCTTGAGCTTCGCTTTGGCAGGGTAAGGGTGCTTGAGACGGGCGAGGAACTCGGCCTTCTCAGGAGGGAGGAGCTCTAGCAAAGATTTTTAAGGCGATAACCTAATCGAATTAGGTGTCCCTAATGGAACTCAAGGCGTTCGTAGAGATAACCAGGCCCCACAACTGCATCCTCGCCGGGATAGTGGGTGTCCTGGGTTCGATAGTCGCGGTTGGACACTTTCCAGACTTAGCCACGGCGGTTCTGGTCTTTCTGGTCGTCACCCTCGGCTGTGCCGGGGGCAACACGATAAACGACTACTTCGACTACGAGATAGATAAAATCAACCGGCCCGAGAGACCCCTTCCCAGGGGGGCAATGGGCAGAAGAACCGCACTCTACTACTCGCTGCTCCTGTTCGCGGTTGGCCTGGCTCTTGCGTACCTAATAAACCTCCGGGCGTTCATCCTGGGGGTTATCGCCTACGCCGCGATGCTCCTCTACGCCTGGAAGCTCAAACCGCTCCCGTTCATAGGAAACCTCGTGGTTGCTGGCCTCACCAGTGCGACGCCGCTCTACGGCGCCCTCGCCGTTGAACACATCGGCCTGGCCGGCTACCTCGCGCTCTGCGCCTTCCTGGTAAACGTTGCCAGGGAGGTTATCAAGGACATCGAGGACGTTGAGGGCGACGTTGCCAAGGGCGCCAGAACGCTCCCCATAATCTGGGGGAAGAAGAAGGCAGCCTACATCGGGGTCTTCTTTGCCGTTCTGACTGTGGTGGCCTCGTTTCTGCCGGTCAGAGCCGGTGTTGGCCTCGGTTACTACGCTATGGTGCCGGTTGACCTGGTGATACTCTACGCCGCGTACATTATACTTAAGAACCAGGGGGAGGAATCGGCACACAGGGCCCAGAAGCTGCTCAAGGTGAGCATCTTCCTGGCCGTCACTGCATTCATAATAGCCGCGATAGTGTGAGGAGGTGGGGGTATGGAGTTTAAGGATGAACTCGTGAGAAACCTCGAATCCGAGGAACTGTGGACTGTCATCACGTTTAAAACGCCCTACGGGCCTGCAAAGACCCTTGAAAAACTCGTGGAAGCCGTTGAGAATGCGGGCTGGCGCGTTACCTTCAAGGCCAACTGGTGGACGGCCGACATTCCTTACGGTTTGGCCAGAATAGACGCCAGAAAGGGGGACAGGGAGAAGATAGTGCTCGGCAAGTGGATACTCGGGGGAAAATGCGAGCTGATAAGCTTAGAGAACATGCCGCTGGAGAAGGGGCGCGACGAGTTCTTCCGCATGGTGGACAGCATAACCTCAACGCTGATCCACGACCCGGTCATAAGGACGATGAGGGAGCAGTACTAGATTTTCTCTTTTTTCAGAAAAAGATAAGAGCCTCAAAGCGGCTCGTAGTAGCCGATCTCGGGCTCGTATATCTCGCCCTCCGCCAGAAGCTGGGTTATCGCCTCCTCGATCAGCTCCTCGTCGATCTCCTTCGAAAGCTTCTTGATTATGAACTTGTGCGACAGAGCCTTGCCCTTCTCGCGGAGCAGGTCTAGGACGGCCTTCTTGGCCTTCTCAAGCTCGGGATTCTCTTCCTTGGGTTCCTCCTCGACGACCTCCTCCTCAAAGAGGGCCTCCTCCGTGCTCCTCTGCTCAAGCATCATGGTGTAGAGTTCGTCTATGGTAATGAGCATGTCCTCGCTTACGCCCTTGTTCTTGGCTATAACCTTGGCCTTGGCGGTTATCCCGTAGCGGTCGTATATCTCGAAGGCCCTCCTGGCCTTCTCCGCGTGCTCGGCCTTCTCCTTCAGCGTCTCGAAGCGGTGGAGTATCCACATGTTCGGCTCGACCTTCGATATGCCCTCAACGAGTATCTGCTTGTCGTCGCGCCACTCCCCAACCTTTCCGATGATCTGAACGAGGTCGCCCTTCTTCACAAGGTTTATGAAGCGGGTGTTCTCCCTGAAACCGAAGACCCATATCGTTCCGGTGCCGTCGTCAATCTGGAACCTTCCGTAGCTCTCATCCTCGCTCATCATGGGGTCTCTGACGACCGTGGCGACGACCTTAACGCGGTAGACCTTTCTGGCGTCCCTCGTTATCAGGTAGTTCGGCTCGAAGTCGCCTTCGCTCCTGACGTAGTAGCCGTCTATGATGTCCTTGATGTAGACCCTGCTCGCCGGAAGGCGCTTCTTCATAGTTCCTCACCCCCGAAGAACTCTATGATGCCCTCGACTTTGGGCAGAACCTTTCTCTCAAGCTCCCTTATCTCTTCCAGTGCATCTAAGTCAGCATCGCTGAAGTCCTGGACGACCTCGCCGTAGATGTGGGTCTCCTCTTCGTTCCTGATGACCCTTCCGATGACCCTCACGGTCTGCCCGTTCTCGGGAAGAACGTTCTCCTCGCTTTCGATGAGTATGACGCCCGTTCCGTCGTCGAGCCAGAAGGTGTAGTCCATCTTGTCGACCTTGAAGGCCTTTCCGATGAGCGAAACCCTGGTGTCGTCCTCCCTGATCTCCTCAATCTTTCTCTCGACGGCGGGCTTTCTGCGCCTGAACCTAACTTCCTCCATCGTCAACACCTCACACCAAGTCCTTGATGACCTCCTTCAGCTCGGCCCTCACCCTGGCGATCTCGCGCTTCGGGTCAACCTCGTCCCATCCAAAGGCCTTCAGGATGAGTCCGAGGAACTTGTCGTCAACAACGTTGCCCCTGACGATTACCTCCCTGCCGAGCAGGTGGTAGTACTCCTCCTCCGCCAGCTTCCGTCCTGCTTCCCTGAGCGTTAAACCGCTCTCGACGAACTCCCTGAGCTTCTCGGCTATCTCTTCGGGGTCCCTGCCCACCAGCTCGGCCGCATCGTCTCCAAAGAGCGTTGTCCTTATGTATCCCGTGGAGTCGTCCAGGCCGAAGTCCACTATCGTTATCTTAACCGGCCGAACCTCACCGTGCTCAGGGCATATCCAGGTATCCGTTGCGGGGTCGTAATCGACCTTTCTCCTGCACTGGGGGCAGGCGTCGTAGACGGTGACGCGGTAGAGCCTCGCAATCGTCCCGCGAACCTCGATGAACCGCTCGCCTCCCATCAGCTCGCCTATCTTTCTCCGCTGGTAGTTGTAGCTCCTGACCTCCTCGATGGGGGGTATCTCCCCGGCGCGCGGGTCTTCCGGGTTGACGATTATTCTCGTCCTGAAGTTGGCGTGCAGCTCGACGCCGTTACGACCCTCCCTGACGCTGGGGTCGATTATCTTGATGAGGTCACCGGCGTTGAGTTCGCTGTAGTACTTGGTCACGAGGCCGTCCCACAGGACGAGTCTCGTCTTTCCAGTGGCGTCGTATATTATCACGTTGGCCACCTGTCCGGTGGAGCCGTCCCTCTTCTGATACTCCCTGGGCGGGTACTTTCGCAGAACCCTTGCCACGACGTTGACGCCGGTCATTCCAGGAACCAGATCGGCTATGTGGAGGAGCTCCTCCCTGCCCTCAAGGTTCACCCCGAGTTCCTCGGCGAGCATCAATGCCGCGGCGTGCTCGGAGATTCCCTCACGGGAGGCTATCTCCGATATTCTCCTCTCGATTTCATCCTTCGAGAGGCCCTTCTGCCCCTCGATCATCTCAATAATCTGCTCCTTCGTCAGCACTCCCATAACACTCACCTTAATGGTAATAATGGCTCGGACTATTTAAACCTTTCTCCAAACTCGGTCCAAGGGGCCATTTTTCAGAAAGGAAGGACGATTTCTTCCTCTGAAGGAAAATTGAGTGACTGAAGAGCCAAGGAATTACTCTTCGCCCTCCATAGAGGTCTCCGCTTCAATCTCCTCCGGTTCCTGAGATTCGCCACCATCACCCCTACCCTCCAGCTTCGCTATCAGGTCGCTGTACTCGGCGTGGACAACCTTCTTGAAGGCCTCCTTTATGATGTTGGGGTCGTTCTCGGGGAAGCCGTATAGCTCGGCGAATTTTGACGTCGTTCCTAGGAGCTTCGTTCTCTCGTATGGCTCGGCATAAATCAGCCCCATCTCCAGGAGCTTTCGTATATGCTCGTATGCCTGGCTGCCGCGGAGTTTCACCACCTTGCTCTGCTCTATCGGCTGGAGGTAGGCTATGAGGGCGAGGGTCTTCAGTTCGCCGGTCCTCAGGTCCGGCCTCGGCATTAGATGGATGACGCGCTGGCTGTAGTCCTGCTTCACCTGCATGACGTACTTGTCCCCCAGAACCTTCACAACCTCTATCGCACTCTTTCTCTCGGCGTATTCGGCTGCTATAAGCTCGATGAGTTTTTCGAGGTAGTCCAGTGACCTTATCCCCAGAGCCCTCGAAAGTTCCTTCACACTGAGCGGCCTTCCAGAAACGAACAGTGCAGCCTCAACAAGGGCCTTGTCCTCAAGGAGTCCCATTATTACCACCACGTTGAAATCAAGCTCCGTTCTTATAGGGTTTACTCTCCAATGAGAACGCGCTTTATGATGCGATAATCCTTCCTTTCCATGGCGGTTTCGTCTACTACAACTATCAGCCGGCCGTCCTGCAGTATCACAAGGTCTCTGAGCGTTCCGAGAAACTTTGTTACCGCGGTTATGCCGTTGTGGATGACGAGATACTCTATCCCGTCAATAACAACAACCCCGGTTATCCCCTGCATCCCTGCCTCCCGGAGGTATCTTCCAGATAGTTCCAGGATCCTCGGAAGGTTCGTCGGCGTTATCGTATCCTTCCCGGGCAGGCTGGTGAGAAAATATGCCTTCCATTCTTTCGGGGGAGTTAGTTCCCTGATAAACGCGAGCACGGGGTATCCTTTGAGGTCGTCCTTTACCCTGCGGTAGGCGTTGCTTGACACAAGCTCAATGCCGGGGTCTACGTTAATCCTTACCGTCCCCTTGAGGTTTATGAACTCCCTCGACAGCACCATGCGGGACATGAAGTAGGCCGTGATCACCGTCAGGGCCGCGCCTAGGGTGAAGCCAATCGGTGCAAACCACTTCACACCCCGCAGGAACGGGTAGTCCATTTTGTGGACTCCAAGAATGCCGAGGGAGAGGGCCGCAAGTTTGGCGCTTTTGAACTTTGAGTCTATTGGGGTGATGATCAGGGCGCCTGAGAGCACTATAAAGAATGCGGAGACACCGTAGGGAATTCCAACCACAGAATTCCAGTCGTTTCCCAGGAAGACCCCATAAATCGCTGAGATTAAGGGCGGTGCTGCCCACAGGACGCAGTATTTAACGCTCTTTCCGAGTTCTTCAGACAGAAAGACCAATGAGCCGAGAAACAACAGAGAGGAGAACGCTGCCTCCGTCAACGCCGTCAACTGGAGAATCCCCAGGGCGTCGGCCACTATGCTGAAGGCCGCCACAAGCCAGGCGATGGCCCAGATGAGGGCGGACTTTCGTTGGGATCGTATGTGAACAGTCAAGAGCACCGCCGAAACGGCGAACTTGGCCAGAAGGCTGAGGGTCTGCCCCACCATGAGGAGAGTAGTGTTCATCCTGACCCTCCCGATGTGTCCAGCTGTTAACTTGTGTTCTATCACTATAAAAAGCTTTGGCTACCGTGTAGGGACCGAAACGCGAGGGTGGGCTCCGGGCGACCGTAATCTTTATAAACCCAACTCGAAAGGTTAACAGCGGTACGGCGGTCATAGCGGCGGGGTCACACCCGGTCTCGTTTCGACCCCGGAAGTTAAGCCCGCCAGCGATCCCGGGTGTACTGTCCTCCGAGAGGGGACGGGAAACCGGGGACGCCGCCGGCCACTCAAACGCC